>CAZCKF010000032.1:2983-13109 GCA_964499155.1 uncultured Chitinophagaceae bacterium | reverse complement strand
CCTGAGAAGGAATTGGAAAGAATTTCAGTTTCACAATTACAAATTAAAAGGTGCAAAAAAATACTAACCTTCTATTTTATATTAAATATTCTCATTCTTATTGCCTTGCTCATTAATAAAGGAATTAAAACCGGAATAATTTATGGAGAATAATTGTTGAGTTTGCAGTGTTTATGTTAAAGAAATTTGATGCAAGGAATATATCACTTCTGTGTGGCAACAGCTTTTGTCAACCGATCCCATCCACATCCGAGGTACAGCTTTTGTAATAGTATTTCTAAATGATTATACTATGAAGACATTAATAACAGTATGCGTTTGCTTATTAAGCCTGGCGGTCTCTGCACAAACAGTGACTGTAACTTTCCCAGGTGCAGCAAAAAATGCGAAGACCTACCAGGTGGTAATTGACGGAGTGAATTATTATTCAGTCAACAGTGTCAGTACTAAAGGGAGGCAAATAACTACAATCGAGAACCTTTCTGATGGTGCTCATACACTGGAAGTTTTCACTTCAACAAACAGGAATACTGGTTATTCCGATGGCACAACTACTCGTCCATCAACAAGACCAGTGTATAAAAAAACATTTCAGCTCCGTGATGGATATGATATGAACATTGCAGTCAGGGGTAATGGACAGGTGAGTTTTACAGAAAAGCGTAATACGAGAAGACTGGATGCAAGCGTTCAAACACCAATGTCATCAACAGCATTTAACACTTTGTATCAAACCATTTCAGCCAAGCGGTATCAGTCAGACAGGCTTACTCAGGTAAGAAATGCGTTGAACAAATCAGGGAATTATTTTACAACAATCCAGGTGAGACAACTTGTTTCATTGATTACTTCAGAAAGCCGCAGATTGGAACTGGCTAAATTATCATATGCAAAAGTGACTGACCCATCAAATTTCAGTGACCTGTATGATGTATTGAACAGCCAGGCAAGCAGGGATGCACTTGACGATTATGTTGTTGACCAGGGTGGAACGATTACCAGCAGTGAAAGCACTTCAGGATACAGCTCCCCAATGACAAATGCAGCATTCTCAACATTGCTTAACAGGGTAAAATCTTACAGTTATCAAAGTGGCAGAGTATCTGAAATTACATCTGCGCTTGAGAGCGGTGATTTCTTCACTGTTCCCCAGATCAGGGAATTGCTTACACTAGTAACTTCCGAATCTGAGAAACTTGCATTAGCAAAAATGTCATACAACCGTGTTGTTGACCGTACCTCTTTTAATCAATTGGTAGACTTATTTTATCAGCAGGCAACACGTACTGATTTTAATTATTTCATTACAAGTAATGGCGGTGTTGCTATAAATACAAATACGACTTATTCGCAGGCGATGAGTGATGCGTCATTCCAGACAATTTATAGTAAGGCGCGCAACCACTTTTTCCAGAAGAATACAGTGGCTGATATTAAAACAGCATTTTCTGCAACATCCAATTATTTTAGTGTCGAGCAGATTAATTATTTGTTACAACTAGTAACAAGTGAAGTATCTAGACTTGAGCTGGCTAAACTCGGATATGCGCGTGCTGTGGATCCAATGAATTATTATAGCTTATTGGATTTGTTTACAGTGCAGTCGTATAAGACTGATTTAGAGAATTATATTCGGTCGAAGCAGCAGTAAGATTAAATAGAAAAATAGAAACTATCAATGAAAGAGGGAGCCAAATCAATGGTATCCCTCTTTCTCTTTCTGTTTCTCTTTCTCAACTTAAATTTTTTATCATAACGTATAACATCCTTGACATTTCATCGAATGAGGTATATAGTTCGTTTTCAAAAACAGATCCTCTTGCAATCACATAGAAATTTTTCCTGTCTTTGTTACTATACTTTCCACTTCCTTCAGCAATATTCAACATGATACTCATACAAGCTTTCCCTAATTGCGTTTTTGCATAAGTAGGTATTTTATTGTTTTCTTTTAGTAATCGATATACTTTCTTATTCGTTTCATAAGCTTTTCTGTATACTTCCAGTTTTTCGTATGGGAACATTGGTTTGTTTTTTCATGAAATTAAAAAGTGGGTTTGAATTGAAAATGTGAAAAACATCGAGAGAGGAGGGGAAAAAAACGATGGTGAGGAAGAGGAAGAGAAAGAGAAAGAGGGGGAATAGCTACCAATTACAAACCGGTAACTTCCAGGGTATATGGGCTATTCACCGTCACATTTCCATTCGGATGCGTAAACAACATAGAAACTATTACATTCGAATTCACAACGACATTCGCATTCTCCGGAATATACACATCGGTAAATTCATCCGGTACAAAACCGCAGCTCCAGTTTGCAGGATTTTCCCAGGCATTGCTGACTGCACCTGTCCAGTTGTTATTGAAACGAAGAATGAAGACTTCGCTGGTTTCAGTTGAACTGGTAACACGGTAACGATTATTTTTTAGAGAAGCAGAGATGTTATTGATCGTAAGATTTGCAGTGTTGGTACCTGAATAGGTTGCATCGTTGCTCAGGTTTGTAAATGTAGTGCCACCATCTGTACTAACCTGCCATTGGAATCCTGTGCCTGTAATGTTCGAATTGAAAGTGGCATTGCTGCCTATGCATGAACGGAATGGTTCGCCAATCTTGTTACGCCAGATGGACAACAGGTTAGCTGTCTGGTGAACGCTGATTACATCCTGCTTTCCATCACCATCAAGGTCGGCGAGTTCCAGTCCGACCGTTGAATTAACAGGGCCGGTAAATAATAAATCAAATTGTGGACTAATGCTGATATTGGTTGAAGTAGTCCTGTTCCTGAAAAGTGTTGCACCAGAACTTCCCAGATTTGCAATGCCAATATCAGGTTTTCCGTCACCATTTATATCATTGATACAAATCTTATGAGAAGTGAAAAGCGTTGAGCCGAATCGTGCTGTATCAGTAAATTGAATAGTACCCGGGAATCCGGTATTACGACGAATGGTAAATGCGCGGTTATCTGCAACCGTAAGTGCAAGGTCTATTTTACCATCATTATTCAGATCACCAGCAGCAATGGAAGAAAATACATCACCGACAGTTATTATTTCTGCAGCTGTGAATGCAGTAGTATCAGGTACGGAAGTATTAGTAAACAAAGAAATATCCGCAACCGAAGCTACATCCGGTTTCCCGTTATTGTCCAGATCCTGCACAATCAGGTGACGCATATCGTGTGCATTGCCTGATTCATGATGAATCTGTTGTTTAAATGAAATTGTGTTTCCAACAGTTGTGTTTTCCAGTATTGACAGGTAATGCAGGTTTGTATGAATGACAGCAATATCGGGTTTACCATTTCCATCAAGATCACGGATCCTCAATCCTTTTGGAGATCCGAAATCTCCCATAATGCTGATATTATAATGAATGGGAGCAGCCAGTTGAATTGTGCCGGGTACGCTGTTGTTTATATAAATGGTAAGGCTCTTCCCATTTGTATTTGAAACAACAAGATCAAGTTTGCCATCACCATTTAAATCACCTGCATCCACATTAAATGGAAAACCCTGTGTCGGGAAATTCACTTTGGGAAGAAAAGAAATAAAGCCGGGACTGCTGTTGTTTTTAAAAATTGATATGGATGCTGCACTTTGATTAACAGTTATCAATTCAGATTTGCCGTCATCATCAATATCAGCAGCGATTGCAGTGTAACAATCCAGCGCAACACTAATGGTCTTGTATGGGTCAAATGAATTACTCGTAAACTGCCCGCCACCTCCATCAAAAGTTGTAATGAACTGTTGACCTGACCATGCCGTTAAGCTGTTGTTATTTGTAACAGTAATATTGTTTGTACCAGCTCCAGCAGGTACTACAACTGTTAATGAATTAGCAGATGCTGATATTACCTGCGTTTTCATTGTCCCAATTCGAACGGTGTTATTATTCACATTCACACCAAAGTTTTCACCTGATATAGTAACCTGTTCGCCAACTTTTGCTTTGAGTGGAGTAAATGAATTGATAACAGGGACACCGGCAGGCGTTGAGAAAATGTTATACCTGAAAAGTGTTGCTACATTTGACAGGTGAGTGGTAACTACCAGGTCGTTTTTTGAATCACCATCAAAATCGCCTGCTACAATTGCATTAGGAATTTTACTGGTTGCGTAATCGAATTTGGTGTTAAAAGTGATATTCGAACTGCCGGACGTATTTGCATAAACAGAAAATGAATTATGTCCCGCATTTGATACGGCAATATCTGGTTTATTGTCTCCATTTAAATCGCTGACAGTAATCGCACTCGGAGTTAACCCAGTGAGGTATGCTGTCTGACGTGAAAAAGAAAGATTGTTAGGGGTCGATGTATTTAAAAATGTTACCACTTTACGCGAGGATGCATAAATCATCGCAATATCCAATTTCCCATCACCATTAAAATCGCCAGTTTCAACATCTTTCGGATCCACATCGGTGTAGAAATCCACAGCGTCTGCAAATAATAAATTAGAATGTGTGCTGTTGTTTTTTGAAAAAGAATAACCTGCAATGAAATCGGCTTTCCCGTCAAGATCAAAATCTCCAATAACAACTTTGGGAGCAATATTGTTGAAGACAACATTGAAACCCACTCCGAAAGCAATATTTCCTGGTGTTGAAATATTCGGATAAATAGTAGCATGAAGATTACCAACTACCAAATCGGGCTTGGCATCTCCATCAATGTCCCGTATGTGTACTGTTCCCGCTTCACCTGAAAGTATGTATGAGCCAACGAATGTCCACGTTGGAAATGTGTTCCTGTAAACATGAACATAGTTTCCATTATTCTTTGTGGACACTGCAATATCTGGTCTGCCGTCACCATCAAAATCACCCGAACCAACTTCCACTGGATCACCTGTCGGAATAAATGATCCACCAGAATTGAAGCTTAAGTTTCCGCCAAAGGAATTATTAAATACCACTTTTACATCTCCACCATTTGAATGACACATGGCGATGTCATTTTTGCCATCATTATTAAAATCATTTACACATACATCAACAGGCCATGAACCGCCCCAAATATTATGACCTTGCCTGTAGATGTTACTTAAGGAAGGCACACCTCCAATGAATGCAGGAATAAATTTGTCAACTGAGTGTGCTGTCATCGCATCTGCAGTCACTTCCAATGCTTGATGAGTTGCGCCTGAGGGCACAGTGACTTCAAGTGTTGTATCGGTAGCTGCAGTGATTGTTCCTCTTACAGAACCAAATCGCACAACATCTTCAGCGATATTTTCTCGAAAATGATAACCGCGGATTGTTACACTGCTGCCAGGCAAACCAGTTTGAGGACTAAAGCCTGTTATTCTAATGGGGGGAATATTTTTAAATATCGAAATTTTATTCGTGTTGTTCGATGTCACAATAATATCAGCCTTCCCATCAATATTTACATCGCCTGCACTGATGTGTTGCGGTTGCGTTGCAGTTGCCATTGTGTAATACGGTAAAAACGACATGGTGCCTGCAGTAGAAGTATTCCTGAAAATCGACAGCGAAGAATTGTTGCGATTGGCAACAACCAGGTCAGGTTTGCCATCACCATTAAAATCAGCAGCAGCGAGATGCTCAGGTTGCGAGTTGAATATGCCGGATGTGATATCAAGTCTTCCAAATGAAATCACTCCACCTGCAGTGGTATTTCGATGAGTGGATATTGACTGGTTGCTCTGGCTTGCAGTGATCACATCTGGATAAGTGTCACCATCAAAATCCGCAGTTACAATTCCGCGCGGATTAAAATTCGTTTCGACATTTGCAGATGAACCAAATGCAATTGTGCCTGGTGTACTGCTGTTTTGGAAATACATGAAGTTGGTGGAATTGCTTCTTGATACTGACAGGTCAGGCAATCCATCAAGATTCAAATCAGAAACACCTACATGCCATGCTGCTGCACATGCAAAATCCAACCGGGCTGCAAGAGACAATGATCCGCCTGTTGAATTGTTTCTGAAAACCGAAATGGTATTCGAAATATTGTTACATACAATGATATCAGGCTTTGCATCCCTGTCAATATCATGAATGGCTATTCCGCGCGGTTGCGTGCCCACAGCAAAATCGATCTTTGGTGCGAATGAAATGGTGCCAGTTGTAGATGTGTTGATCAATATTGAGATACTGGCGGCACTTACATTGCTCACGACTATGTCTGGTTTGCCATCGAGATTTACGTCACTAATAGCGATACCGTAGGGTGTAATGCCCGTACCAAAATCAACTTTCGTTGCAAAGGACAGCGTTCCATTCACAGAAGTATTTCTTAAAACAGAGACGGTGTTTGAATTTCCATTGGTGATTCCGATCTCCGGCTTTCCATCATCGTCAAGGTCACCAATTGCTGTGTGAAACGGAGTTAGGCCGGATGTATGGTCCTGTGCAGGTAAAAATGAACGAATGCTTAAAACAGGAGGGCCTGCCCGGTATACAGGCAGGAAAAGTCCGGCTGATACGGCAACATTGTCGAGAACTTTTACACTGATTGGAGACAGCAAAGCACCTCTTGGGATTTTTACATCAAGCTGGTTTGAAGCCGCATTAATAATTTCTGCTTTAACAGCACCAAAAAAAACGGTATTATTCGACAGAACAGGTTCAAAATTGTTACCAATAATGCTGAGCAGGTGACCTGGATTGCCAGACGAAGGTGCAAAGCTTGTAATCGAAGGTGATTGTGACTGGCTTACCAGGCTTAAACCCAATGTCACAAAAGCTGTTACACAATACTTCATGGAGTAGAATGAAAGGTCATTCCAAACTTATGGATTTTTGCGTTTAATTGAAAACTGCAAGGCATTTAATATGCAATAACTGCGGATTATGACTACCGGGTGTTGCTGTATTTGGCGGAAAGTTCAGCCCTTGAATGCACATTCAGTTTCCTGTATATATTTTTTATATGGGTGTTCAACGTTTCCACAGAAATAAATATCACCCCGGCTATTTCCTTATAACTATGTCCTTTAATCAGATGTTGCAATATTTCATTTTCCCTTGTTGTGAGATTGCTTTCAAACAACATCGAACTGGTTTTTTGCTCCTGCATGAAGTATTCAAGCACTTTAGAGGCAATCATTCCATTCATGGGTGATTCGCCCTGGTGCACCATCTGAATGGAATCAAGGATTTTTTGTGGTGTATCTTTTTTTAACAGGTAACCATTTGCGCCGGCGCGAATGGCTCCGAAAATCTTTTCTTCATCTTCAAATACAGTCAACATCAAAACTTTCATATCGGGCCATATTTTTTTCAATTCCCACACACCCTGGATGCCGCTGATACCTGGCAGGTCAATATCCATTAAAACAACATCCGGGGGATTGAACTGAAAACGCCCGATCATTTCATCACAACTTACAAGAGAATGAATTAATGACATACCGGAATTCATCTCAAGTAAACTCGAAAGTGCCATCCTGTAATTAGAATTATCTTCTATGATTGCGGTTTTGATCATAAATCATGCATGCGAGGGGAGCGTTAATTTTACTGCAGTGCCTCTCCCTCTTTCTGTTTCAATATCAAGGTTCGCTCCGATCATGGCTGCCCTTTCTTTCATATTCATCAATCCACTTCCTTTCATCGTAACGCGATTACCATTAAGATCAAAGCCCTTGCCGTTATCTTTTATTGTCAAATGGAGAACTTTTTCTGATTGATGCAACCCTACTTCAATTATCTGACTTCCTGCGTGCCGGAGGATATTGGTTATGGTTTCCTGGAAAATCCGGAATATGACCAATTGTTCTGCCGTTGTAATGTTTATTATTTCATCATATACAAACGAGGTTTGTACGCTACGAGACTGGTCGAGGTATTGTAATTGCCTGCGGATCGCTTCCTGCAAACCAATTGCTGATAAAAAAGAGGGATTCATGTAACGTGCGAGGTTTTTCATTTCATCGATTGCATGATCCAGGGTTTGCAGTGCAGTGTTTTTATTTTTTTCAATCAATTCCGGAGACAGGTTATGCTGTGTGTGCAACAATAACATGGCAGTTGAAATTTCTGCCGCTATATTGTCATGCAGGTTTTGTGATACAGCCTTGTATGTTTCTTCCTGGATTTCCAACTGTGTTTGAAGAATTGCTTTTTCATACTGGTTTTTCATTTCTTCCAGTTGGCGGGTATGCCTGAGCTTTCTTTTTTGTTGAATTAATAATGCAATCAAAACGAGTATGATTAATAAAAGTATCAGTGCCGTACTGACGATTAAAGCAAGTTTTACTTCGCTGAAATTCTCCTGCATAACAGTCCGGTTGTTATTAAGAGATTATAAATTATGGCTGCAGCGAAATAAATAACTGAAAAATAAAAACTCGTAAAGTCAGGGTATTGCTCCCATAAGAAATTGAGCATCCCGAAATAGGGAACTGAAACCGCAAAATAGATTAGCCAGGCCACGCTGAACCAGAATGCAGGATCTCGCCAGATGCTTTTCGTTTCATCGCTCATATATAATTGCCAGATGTATGCGATCGAAAACACGAGAACAAAACTTCCTCCGAATACATAACTATATGTGTTTAATTTTTCGAATCCCTGAATAAAAACTGTATTGATGATATGAAATAAGGAAAAAGAGATAAGAAAAATATATGCAAGCCTTTTCATAAACAACGATCGCAACACTTTGGAAAAAAATAGACCGAGGATCAGAAAATTAATTGCATAAAGGATATTGTAAAGGAAATGATTTCCTTTATGGAAGCCGGCAAGAACGGTGCCCGCCGTATCGATTAATGCAATGAGCATGATTGAAACAGCGAGCAACCGCATAACAGGAGTTTCGAGTTTTTTATATACAAATAATGCTGTTATACCCGACAGCCAGACAAATAACAAAGGATAGTATAATTCGAGCAGGTGCAGCATAAATTATTTTTTTATATTGATCCACCATCAGTACTGCCATTGCAATTTGGCGGACACAGCCCGGTACCTTCTCCAACCATTTCAGGATCGCCAAGAGAATAACACAAAATGGTGCCATCAGCGTTTTTATGGTCATTGGCTTTCAGGTTTCCATTGGTGTCTAAACCGAATCCAGAAGTGGGAACAAATGCAATCGAACCCTGGGTATAATTATCGTTGGTTCTTGCATAATATCTTTCAAATGACCGGTTTCCCCTGCTTTTTAAAACATCAATTGTTTCCTGTTTGTCGTATTTAATAAAATAAATACGTACTCCATCAACGGATGTATCCATACTTTTTGCTTCTGCAATGAATGCTTCCAACTCTTGCAAGGACACGAGGGCTGAACTTGAAATAAATTTTTCGTTTGAAACTTTACAGTTTCTTACTCTTTTTTTCAATGAAGAAAATTTGATACTTGCAAATCTTGAAGAAGTGGCTTCTGACATAAAAAGAATTTTTATGATTTTAAAATGTATAACTCGAAGTTTAACTGGGCAGGGATGTCAGAGGGCGGGTCGGGCAGTTAATAGAACGGGTTGATGTTATAAAGTTTACGAAAATTTATCAGACTTTTCAAAGTAAAAAGGAGCAACCATCAGTTGCTCCTTTTTGAATTAAGTGAATATTACTTTGATATCCAGGTATGTAAACGGGAGGTTAGCATTTCCGACGTATGGGCGATAAATAATTTGTAAATCATCGCCGTCACACATTGATTGCAACGTGCCTGCAAAAAATGTAATTGGTCCATGGTCAATTTGAATATTATTCCCACTCGATACTACATATACATTCATGGTCGTATGCGTTGTGCTGGCCTTTAAAAATCCATAAAATGTATTGATGTATGATCCATCTGCCTGCTTCTCCCAATTGTAAGCAGCAAGGGAGTATTCACTTGATGAAGGAATGTTATTTGCCGATCCAGGGAAATACGTTGAATCTTTTTCGCAGGACAATAAAATAAAAGAAAATGAGATTATTACGATAAGAAGAATCTGTTTCATAATTCAAGGTTTAATGGTGAAGAAAATTTTCGTGGAATCCATGATTGCAATTGCCTTACGAAAATATTTTCCCATGATAACCTTTACAATCCCAGAAACAGGTTGATTATGACCTGTTAAATTGAAAATGCTACCATATTTATGGCAGCACAGCAATAAAAAAATTTGGTATTGATTTAAATTGGC
>CAZCKF010000032.1:0-2973 GCA_964499155.1 uncultured Chitinophagaceae bacterium | reverse complement strand
CGGATTGATCTACCAGTTATTAGCCTGCTCTTTATTCACTCTCTCCGGCTCAATAATATCTCCCTTATGCCAGTTAGGACTGTATCGCACAAACATATACAACCAAATCGTTCTTGAAATGCGCATCAATGGCGGTTGAAGTAAAATAAGAATAACAGCATTTACGCCCATCCACCAGAAAAAACGATTATCATTTACTGAAATTCCAATGATTATCGCCCAGATCACAAGTGTGGCTGCACTGATGGCAATGGCAAGTCCATAACTGACGAAACCTGTTCCATAATAAAATCCGGGTTCCATATCTGTTGTTTGCCCGCATACCGGGCAATGAGGATTCATTCGCATGAAAGTCCGCAACTTGTAGGAATGGCTTGCCTGAAACAATTTCCCGCGTCGACACCTTGGACAACGATTTTCCAACATGCTGATCAACATCCCGGGTTTGCTACGCTCATTCATCGCACACATCGGAGTCGTTTATGTGGCGAAGATACCGTTGGATTCACGATATACGATCTGCTTTCAGGAAGCGGGAAGCAATTTACCAATAATGAAACTTTTTGCTGAACTTCAGACTTCAGCCAATTTCTAATTTCCGATTTCTGGTTTCTAATGCACTCTGCGAAGTTGAATATCAAACAACTCATTTAGTTTGCAAAAACTTGAATCTTGCCTGCCCGCCGTGGCGAGGCGAAGGCGCGAGGCTTGAAGCTTTATTGGACAGTGGACATTTAATATTGGATATTAGACATTACCGCCACGCTGTACGAAGAAATCGCAACCAGTTTCCATGCATTACATTAGTTATATCCTGCTCACTATATCCACGTTTTTTTAGGAGCGAAGGAATTTTTTGCAGGTCTGCAATTGTTTTGAGATCATGAGGACATTGCTCTGTTCCAAATGCACCATCAAGATCAGAGCCAATTCCGATATGCAATGCGTTGCCGGCAATCTGGCAGATGTGATCAAAATGATCGATAAGGACTTCGAGATTGCAATTCATTTTTTCAGGCGTTGATTCTCCGCGTATCCAGTGTGGTACCATCATCCATGCATCGAGTGCCCCACCAATCACTGCGCCGCGTTTGATCAGTTCTTTTATTTGGTCATCAGTAAACTGGCGATTGTGATCAACGAGTTTTCTCACGTTATTATGACTTGCCCAAACATGTCCGCGAAAATGATCCATTGCCTGCCAAAAACTTTCATCGCACAAATGTGTGGCATCGAGTATAATATTCAACTGTTCCATTTCCCTGAGCAATGCTTTTCCGCGCGTTCCAAGTGAACCGGTTGCATCAGTGCCCTGTGCATACCTTCCAGGACCATAATGTGCAGGACCTATTACACGCAAGCCATAATTATATGCACGTTCAATATGCTGAAAACTGATCATTGAATCCGCACCTTCAAGACTTAAAATATATCCGATGGGCTTTTGTGAATTGTTCTTTCCATCTAACCAGCGTGCAACATGTTTGTTCAGTGAATCCAGGTTATTCACCTGCGCCATTTCATCTGCTTCTTCCATGGCACGATACCATGCCAGTTGGCCCTGCGTTTGTGCCCATGCCTGTTCGGGTGAATTCCAACCTGGTAACGGATTAGCAGTTTCAACAAAACGTGCAATTTGTGTGGCGACAACAAGTCCGACATTTCCTTTTCTCAACTCAGGCAGGGACACTGTTGCCCGGCCCCGATCAGGTTTGTCGTTCATTCCTTTTTCACGATCATTGATGGCTGACACAGGCAACCGGAGGTCACGATTCCATTCCATTGCATTCATGGCGAGATCAAGATGTGCATCGATTATAAACATGCTGAGAAATTAAATTCCGACGGACCTGTTACGGGCCGTGATGTTCCATTCACCAATTATATTTCCTTCGGAAATGATGATTGCTTTTTCATACATCGCGCAGGTCGGGCAAATATGCATGGGTAAACTGTACAGTACATCGCCCGTAAAATGATTTGATTTGCAAAGGAAAGTAAGATGTTCTTCACTGTGACCGATAAATTCCTGCACATCTGCATTTAATATGATAACACGGCTCTTCAATTCTTTCTCGGCAGATATCGATTTATATCCAAGGTCAGTACAAAAAATATTTTTTGAAGGATTCGATACAATTCTGCTTATGATGAGTGCTGCAGGGAGAAAGGGTTGTTCGGTTAAGATTTTCGCATAGCCACCATCCCAGAAAATGAAAGTACCAGGACTGCATTCCACATCTTCCCGTTCCAAATGAACCAAAAAGGTTGGCGAACCACCAGCCACAATCAAGGGTTTTTTGTATCCTTTTTCGATGATCCTTTTTTTCAATTGGTCAACCGGCCCAAATGCACTGTTGCATTTTTTTGTACGAGTCGTCACATCAGGATCCGTTATATGACCGTCGTAAACATGCAAGCCTTTAATCAGGATACCTTTTAATTCATCGACAGCAGTGTATAGATTAAATGCATGACCTGGTTCGATGCCTGTCCTGTTCATACCTACATTCAGGTCGATGTACACATTGATTGTAATATTTTGTTTTATTGCCAGACCGGAAATTGTTTTTGCATGATCAACATTATCCAGTAGGCAGGAAAAAAGGGTGGAAGGATATTTTTCTATCAATTCAATAAACCGGTTGATTTTGGGTCCCACAGGCTGGTAAGCAAGCAACACATCCATTGCTCCGGCCTGCGCAAGCATCTCAGCTTCAGCAATCGTGGCGCATTTAAATTTTTTTATGCCGGCTTCAAGCAAAAGTGCAGTTGCTTCCGGGCTCTTGTGTGTTTTAGCGTGCGGCCGTAACCTGTTTACATCACCGGCGAGTGAAATAACTGTTTCAATATTTTTTTTTACACGCTCGAGAAAAATCACGAGTGCAGGTGAGTCGATTTGTTCAACATTATTTATCCGGAACCAATTCTTTGTGTCCATCGCTGGCATACATGTTTGAAGATAGTATTTCC
>CAZCKF010000031.1:6571-14172 GCA_964499155.1 uncultured Chitinophagaceae bacterium | reverse complement strand
GTGGAACTTACAGAGTGGGCAAGGTGATGAACGACAGCAATTTTATCGAGGTAGAAATTAATGTCTCCCAAACTGGTACCTATATCATAGCCACTGATACGATCAATGGCTATGCTTTCAGCGCTCAGGGAAGTTTTTCTTCAACCGGAAGCAACAAAGTAAAACTCCAGGGAAGTGGAACGCCCTTAGCGGCCGGAATTAATACATTCCAGATAGTATTTGATTCGTCTGCATGTTTTGTACAGATCACTGTTGCTGCTGCAGGTGGCGGCGGTGGTGGAGCTGCAGTATTCTCACTTACAGGTGCAGGAGCTGCTTGTACAGATGCCAATGTGCAGGGTGCCTATGTTGCCGGAACGGCATTGACTGGCACCAATAAAGTGGATATTAAAGTAAATGTGACCACTGTTGGTACTTACAGCATTACTACTACAACAGTGAATGGAATGACCTTCGCAGGTTCAGGAACATTTGCAACCACCGGTCAGCAGATCGTTACACTTGCAGGTACCGGTACACCAATAACAGCAGGAACATCCACATTAACTGTGAATGCTGGTGGTGGTTCATGTACTTTCCCGGTTACAGTTGTTAGTGGCGGCGCAGGTGCGGTATTTACACTCACAGGTGCAGGTGGGGCTTGTACAGATGCCAATGTGCAGGGTACTTATGTAACAGGAACACCCTTGAACGCAACCAATAAAGTTGATATTAAAGTAAATGTTACAACTGTCGGTACCTATTCAATTAGTACAACGACGGTCAATGGGATGACATTTGCTGGCACAGGTACATTTGCTTCAACGGGTCAACAGATTGCAACCCTTACGGGATCAGGAACTCCATTAACAGCGGGAACATCAACGTTTACAGTAAATGGAGGTGGTGGTTCATGTACTTTTCCAGTTACTGTTACTTCAACTCCTCCGGTCGGAAACCAGGATTATTTCCCCACAACCCAGGGATCCTGGTGGTCTTATACCATCGATGGCGAGCCTGATACAGATACCATTCACAAAAAAGCAACAACCACTGCAGTTCGCGCAGGTCAATCTTATCGTGTATTTGATCTTTCGTTTACAGGATTACCTATTGATACAACACATTACCGTAAAGCCGGCAATGATTATTTCCATCGCACCCTCGTTGATTCTTTCACCAGCATCTGGCTGGATGACTACCAGTTTGCTGAATTGAATTTCCTAAGGGAAAATGCACCTGTGGGAACCACATGGCAGTCAACCTTCAGTGGAACAGAAAGCGGAAGCGCTGTTCAGATCAGGTATACCTGGACGGTTGATTCTACGAATGCTACCGCAACTATTCATGGAGTGAATTATACGAACATGATCAAAATGAAAATGCAGGTTCACCTGAATTATGGAACAGGATGGGAAGAGGACTACCTCACCACCATGTATTTCGCAAAAGGAGTGGGACTTGTATTGCTTCGTTTATATGATCCATTCTTCCAGGAAGAATATGTGGAACGCTTGAAAGATAAAAGGGTGTATTAATTGGGAGCAGTCTTTTTCTGGATTTGAAATTTGAAAACTTGACAGAGCCGGTTTATTGATTTGAAATTTCTTTGAATCAGTAAAATTGCTCAAGGAAATAAACGATGAGCTTACTATGGTTTCGAAACTTACAGTTCGATTCTGCAGTAAGCTCTTTTCGTCGACGAATGTCAAACCGAGCTTGTCGAGGTTCACGCAAAGGCGCAGAAATTCCTATTTGAAATTTGAAAATTTTACGGAACAGGTTTATTGTTTGCTAATTCTTTGCAATTTGTAAAGTTGCTGACGTTAATACGAAAAGAGTTCCCGAGAGGTGTGAAATCTTTCTTTCAATCCTGTAGTAAGCTCTTTGCGTTCGTTAAAAAATCACAAACTAAAACCTCTTACTATCGTTGCGTCGTCGTGTGAAATAGTCTGCAATTGATTACTCTACAATCCAGTTTTTGGGTCTTCGAATTTGCCGATTAGCATCGTATGCCGATGCCGAACTATTGACAGTCCAGCTTGCAGCGTAAAGCGTGAAGCTTGAGGCTCAACCAGAAATTACGAGCATCGAGATCAAAATCCCTTCTTCTCCACCGCTTTCAACTTCGGCAACACAAAATCCTCCAGTGCACTTTTCTGAGCGATCATCTTTTCGATATCCTCAATTTTGCGAGGAGCCATGTGGGAGAGAAGTTCATATCCATTTTCAGTTATTAGCGCATCATCTTCAATTCTTACTGCAATACCCCACCATTTCTTATCGCAAGGGCTGTTGGGTGGAATGTAAATACCAGGTTCAATTGTCAAGACCATATTTTTCTTCAGCACATTGGATGAGCTTCGGTCGTGTACATCCAAACCAATATGATGGCCAAGGCCATGGGGAAAATATTTTGAGACTTCTTTTGCTTCTTTAATAATTCCGAGTTTGATCAATCCATTTGAAATCACATCGCGTGCTGCCTTGCCTGCATCACCATACTTGGCACCGTCTTTCAAAATTTTAAAAGCAGCTTCCTGTGCATCATATACGAGTTGGTAGATCTGTCTTTCTTCTTCTGAAAATTTTCCATCAGCAGGAATGGTACGTGTTACATCGGCAGTATAACCATGATATTCTGCACCCACATCCATCAGCACCATGGAGGTACCGATGTCCATTTTGTTGTTCTCCACATAGTGAAGCACACAACCATTGTGTCCTGATCCAACGATCGAAGGATAACCCACCGATTCAGCACCATATTTTTTATGCACGTATTCGTGAAGTCCATGGAGTTCTGGTTCAGACATACCAGGCTTGATCAACTTCATGACTTCGTTCTGACCATTACATGAAATTTCAACAGCCTTTCGGATCAGGTCGAGTTCTTCAGGAGTTTTGATCTCGCGCAGGCTTCCGGTGATGTCGTAGTATTGCCTGATATCAAATCGCTTGTCTTTTTTATATTCTGCAGTTACTGCAGCTTTTTCTTTGAAAAGTTCAATCAGGTCAAAAAGTTCTGCTTTATCCCATTCATTATTTGAAATATCCGTGGGTATAGCATCCATCAAAACCTTATCGAATTTTTTAAAATCAATATCCAGTTTTTTAAAGTCCTCTCCATTTTTTACAGTGGCAATGCCAAGCTTTTCTTTAACCCCCTCAACACCCAGTCTCATTCCAGTCCATTGTTCTGCCTGGGGATTTCTTTTTTGAACATAAAAAATCTCATCAAACTCACCCTCAGCACTCACCTGCTTTTCTTTAAAGACAATCAATACTGAATGCGGCTCTTTATAACCGGTGAAGTAATACAGATCGGGGTTTTGGTGAAATACATAATCAACGTCATTAGCGTAATTGCGAACGGGGGCGGCAAAAATTACAGCGACCGAATTCGCAGGCATTTTGCTGCGCAATTCTGCGCGTCTTCCGGCATGAAATGATTTTGGTAAATAATCGGTTGGTAGAGCGTCCTGAGCAATTAATCCAAAAGAGGCGAACAAAAAGGCTGTAAGTGTGAACAGTGATCTGAGCATAAAAAATGGTGATTGAAGGATTTAAAAATAAATCATTCAATCACCATTTACTGTCACTTTTAGATGAACGGCTTAAAGAAAAAGAAGATTATTCATCGTCCTCTTCATAATAAGCATCCTCACTGTTATAATACTTTTCCCATGTTCTGACTGCATCATCAGTAAGGCATTCAATAATATCATGGATCGGGTCTGATTTCCTCTTCCATTGCGTAACAGGGCTGTCCTCATACTTCATCACAAACATGCAATGATCAGACTCTAGCGTAGCTTTAATCAGATGGATCGGATCGTTCTCCTTTTCCTGAACCAGGTAATAACACCCGGTCTCCAATAGTCCATACGAATACATAACTCCTCCTTTGTGGTTAATTGAACTAATCTATGGGCCAGTAAAATTGGATTTAATGGGGTCGTTGTGAAAGCAGAATCTAATGGGTCCTCAAGCAGTTTGTGAAAAACCCCTGAGGCGATTGTCAGGGAGCTTCAGCCAAAATTAGGGGTTTTGTTTGTTTGCTTCAAGCCGGTGAAAAAAAATTATCAATCTTTTTTAAGACGTTGCATAAATTATCATATAGTGTTGACTATCATACCGTTATAATATTCAATTTTAATACAACTCTAGTCTTGAAATTATTGGTTTTTACAGGAGAATGATGTAGCGAAATATGTCATCCTTTGGACAGTAACATCTGAAATAGTGATTTCTGAAGAACTTTCTTCAACTGCATTTTTTACAAAGGACAAATTTTTTGAAGAACTGAATGGTAAAAATGCAGAGGCTTTTAAAGAGGAAGTATTGATGTCATGAACCAATGCATTCTTATCACAACCAAAATCAAAATCTGAAAAAGAAAAAGCTTTCAGGTTTTTATTGGCTGCTGTTTTAAACGTGATCTTCATGTTGGTGAGATCATATGCGATGCTCCATTTTGTAAAATCACCCTGCGATACAGCATCTAGCATATGAAATGCATGGTCAACCGCGTTTCCTGATTTTTTATTTTTAAAATCTTCGACTAAAGTACACGCCTTTTTAAATCGCTGAAGTGAATTATCGTTTGATACTTGCTCCCGTGATTTTAATGATTGAGTGTAAAACGAATTGGTAAGAACTGCAAACGGAAGTTGATTGCCCCGATGCACCAGCATCTTTCCTTCAGCAAATTCGATTGTGGCCGCATTGCCTTTTTTATCTGCAACCAGGTAATGAAGTGGAGCACCGTTCTTATTGGTGATCCTGATGATTTTATCTGAAGCGATGACCTCATCAATGGTTGCTGCATTGTCCAATTGGTATTGTATCCATTGCAAAACACCTATTTCAGCACGGGAATCATTGGATGGATATAAAGTTCCATCAAGCCACATCAACTCAACCACAAGGCCTTTTTCATTCATTCCTCCTGTCGGATATTCTTTACCATATTGGTTGAAAGTAATGCTGCCATATTTTGCGCTCCATGAAAAGGTTGAACTGTCGGCGGAATATGGTTTTTTCAGAACACCTCGAAGATTGGTATGGATCAATCCAGTGCCTGTAACCCAGTCGTAATTTCTGCCAAACACCATTTGACCATTGTGGTTAATGAAAAATGTTGTGCAGGAAAACAAGGGTTGTGCAAACAATAAGGCTGCAAGGAAAAAGAAAATCCGCATGATTGAATTTAGTTAGAATCCAACACATGCGGAATGAGATTATGTGAACGGTCAGGAGTTCAACACCTTTTGTATCGCGATATTTTTATTTCGCAGGTCGATCCCGCCCTCGAGCATTGATTTCAGGTTTGCCAGGTAAAACGTCCATCCTTCCATGCATCCCAGGTAGTAATTGACTCTTGATTTTTCGTCAAGCGGAATATTTTCCTGTACAAGTTCGACGATGGATTCACCTTCTTCCTGGGTTATGGAAATTGTAACAGTGCATTCGCCGGCAAAAGAGAACTGGAACAAGTCAATTCCATTCGCTTTCAAAACAAGTCCCTTTTCTTCTACTTCATCCGGATAGCCATGCCATCTCCAACGATACCTGTCATCGCGTTGGACATATTCATCAATTTCACGCAAGTCACCATCCTGCGTTTTGAACTCCGCAAGCCTTAAAAACCAGTTTTCCAATCCCGCCTGTGTACACCAGGCATCATATATTTCCCTAACCGGTGCTTTCACGGGGATGCGTTTTGAAAATCTTGTCCAGTCATGCTGAAAATTTTCCATACACTTTAATTATTGGGAGAACAATTGGCGTCAATTAGTTTTAATTAGCGTGCATTAGCGCGATAGACGGACTTCCATTGATTTAGTTTCTTTTCCTTCGTGAGTCATGTACATTTCCATGTACTGGGTCTTGTCATCAATTATTTTCCAGATCTCACGCATCGCCATTGGTTTGCCGGTCATGGGATCAGTGCATGACCCTTTAAATTCAATGCTTCTTGTTTTTTCATCCCATACACCTTCCATCGTCATGATGCCAGTTCCCATATTGTCAACCCATGTGGAAACAAACTTTTTTGTTGCATTGTCATAAGCCGTTGTACTGATGCCTTCGAATGGCATTCCCATAAATTCTCCCTTATGAACCGATTGGAGATAGCGTCCACCAAGTATCATTTCATTTTTCATCGTTGCCACGCTGGTAATAGGTTCTGTTCCCGGAGCCATCCACATTTTCATATCGGCCTTCCATTCACCGGCAGATTTTGCCAGCATGGAGTGGTGACTGCCTGGTGTCATGTATGTCATCCAGGCTTTCATTTCAGCCTCTGTCTGTGCAGAAGCTTGTACTGCAATAAATGCAATAATGAATAAGAAGAGCTTTCTCATATGTGCTAGTTTTTGGTTCGACGCTAATTAACGCTAATGATTGTTTGGCGCTAATTGACGCTAATTAGAGGAAATGATCGCTAATTCTAAAAGTTAAAAAGTGTTATTGTAATTATGAAAATCTTTTGAATTTAATTTCAGGTCAGTAAATAAGTTTTTAATACTGATGAATTAATTCTAATAATGCATCATCCCAGTAAAACCTACTGCTTCGGAAGTATCCAATGGGACTTTAAATCAACGCACAATTAATTGGCGTCAATTACCTTTAATTAGCTTTAATTGACGTATCAGGAGAACCAGCAGCTCTTCTTGCATTCTTTCTTTTTCTTCTCTACCTTCTTTTCAGTTTGCTGCATGTCTTTTACTGCCTTCTTCTTGGTTACAGGTTTGGAGAGACTTGCATAACCAACAGCAGCTGCAAAAGCAACGAGGACGATAAGTACGATCAGCCTTTTCATACAAAAGAGTTTAGTACACTTAAGTTACGAATCTTTAAGACCCAAAATTCAAAGTTTGATAAAAGTAAAAATTTGATGTTCAGCTGCGCTATGCTGGTTTAAGAGGAAAAGAAAATATCAACTTACCTCCCCGCACCGTCCGCTGCGCGAGGCGGTGCGGAAAATGTCAGAGAAATCTTCCTCGTCCCCTACAGAAGACGATGAGGGGAGTGAGATTATCTAGACAACGGGTCTCATAGCATAGAGAGGGTTTCAAACCCGCGCAATACTCAACTCCTCGCACCATCTAACACAGAGGAAGAAGTATAATATTATTGAGAGATAGTCTTTGTAGAAACAATAGCTTATAGCCTTTAGCCATAAGCTTAAAGCTTACCACCTTTATCCACAATCGTGAAAAACACCCCGGCATTTAACAGCACCTGTTTGGTATTTTTGTTTGTTATCAAAATCCTATGGCAAAAGAGAAACAACAGAAACAGAAAGAGAAAGAGCAAGTGGGAGAGAAAGAGGGTTCGAACCTTTTTGAATACACCGAAGAGAGTATTAAGAGCCTTGACTGGCGGGAACATATCCGGTTAAGGCCAGGTATGTACATCGGAAAACTGGGAGATGGCAGCAGTCCCGACGATGGGATCTATGTGCTTGTAAAAGAAGTGATCGACAATTGCATTGATGAATTTACCATGGGTTATGGCAAAACTGTGGAGATCACCATCCAGGACAAAACAGTTACAATCAGGGATCACGGTCGGGGGATACCCCTTGGAAAGGTGGTGGATGTTGTGAG
>CAZCKF010000031.1:0-6561 GCA_964499155.1 uncultured Chitinophagaceae bacterium | reverse complement strand
GACAGCAAAGCATTTCAGAAATCTGTTGGTTTGAATGGTGTTGGTACAAAAGCGGTAAATGCACTCAGCAATTATTTCAAAGTGGCTTCTGTGCGAGATGGAAAAATAAAAGAAGCAGAATTTCATCGCGGAGTACTTGTAAAGGAGTACAAAGAATCAAAAACCAACGAAGACAATGGCACCATTGTCACTTTTATTCCCGACGATGCGGTTTTTAAAAAATTTCACTTCCTGCCGGAATTCCTGGAAAATCAAATCTGGAATTATTGTTTTCTCAACGCAGGACTAAAAATTATTTACAACGGGAAAAGTTTTGTCAGCAAGAATGGTCTGCTAGACCTGTTGCAACGTAAAACAAATGCAGACGAGATCCGTTACCCGATCATTCATCTGAAAGGAAATGATATTGAAGTTGCCATTACCCATAACAATGATTATGGCGAAGACATTTACAGTTTTGTAAATGGCCAACACACCACACAGGGGGGCACACACCAGCAGGCATTTCGCGAAGCATATGTAAAAACGATCCGGGATTTTTATAAAAAAGATTACGACGCATCAGATATCCGTACAAGTATTGTTGCCGCTGTGTCAGTGCGTGTTGTTGAACCTGTTTTCGAAAGCCAGACCAAGACAAAACTTGGATCGATCAATGTGCAGGAAGGTGGTCCAAGCATGCGACAGTTTGTTGGCGATTTCCTTTCAAAGGAACTAGACAATTTCTTACATAAAAATCCATCAACTGCTGATGCTTTAAAGAAACGCATAGAGCAGAATGAAAAGGAGAGAAAGGAACTTGCCGGAATTAAAAAGCTTGCCAATGAACGCGCGAAAAAAGCAAACCTGCACAATAAAAAATTGCGTGATTGCCGCGTGCATCTGAACGACGAGCCCCCCAGCAAGTCGAAGGAAGAATTCGTTGCCAGACAAATTGAATCTACCATTTTCATCACAGAGGGAGATTCTGCAAGTGGTTCAATAACCAAGGCACGCAACGTTGAAACACAGGCTGTATTCAGCCTTCGTGGTAAACCACTCAATTGTTTCGGCTTGTCGAAAAAAGTGGTTTATGAAAATGAAGAATTCAACCTGCTGCAACACGCATTGAATATTGAGGACGGACTGGATGGACTTCGTTATAACAGGATCATCATTGCTACCGATGCAGACGTGGATGGCATGCACATCCGGTTATTGCTGATGACATTTTTCCTACAATTCTTTCCTGACCTGGTAAAACACCAGCATGTATATATTCTCGAAACACCACTGTTTCGCGTAAGAAACAAACAGGAAACGATCTACTGTTATTCTGATTATGAAAAACAGCAGGCTGTAAAAAAACTGGGCACTAAACCCGAGATCACGCGATTCAAAGGCCTTGGTGAAATATCTCCAGATGAATTTGGAAAATTTATTGGAGAAGAGATCAAACTTCAACCGGTAATTCTTGAACAGGGCGATCACATCCAGCAATTGCTCGAATATTATATGGGAAAGAACAGCATGGAGCGGCAGGAGTTTATAATTGCGAATCTGAAGGTGGAGATGGATAAATTAGATGAGGTAGCATGAGATTTTTGATTTTTGATTTTGCCCGCCCGGCTGACGCCAGTCGGACGGGGATTTTTGATTGGATTTGAAGATTTCAGGGACAAACTTTTACATTGAAAAGTAAAATCGATTTTAAAAAAAATACATATATAAACACTTTCCGTTTTTGTACTGCCTATTGCCCACTGCCTACTGCCAATGAATATTAAGCTTCAAACAAACATTTAAACACACAATCATCAACCGTCTCGACCTTATACGTAAATCAAAGTCTCTCTTCATGAAATACAACCTTCATGGAGCAGTCAAGCCATTTTCTGGTGGGTTGATGAATGCGACATACATGGCGAAATTGTCGGAGTGGAGGAAAAAAACGCCGGTCACTGGTTACAATGATTTTTACCAGGAAAGGTGGGATTACTCGCGTCGATATAAATTGTATGAGGCGATATCTTCACAGGAGAAACTTGCAACAGAACCGATCGATTATTTTGAATTTGGTGTTTCAGGTGGTCAGTCATTCAGGTGGTGGCTCGAACATAATAAAATTCAATCATCACGATTTTTTGGGTTTGATACATTTGAAGGCTTACCAGAATCATTCGGTCCATTTGGAAAGGGGACAATGGCGGTTTCACTTGAATCATTGAACATTACAGATCCCAGGGCTACTTTTTACAAAGGACTTTTCCAGGAAACACTTATTCCTTTTCTTGAATTTTATCATCCGCAGAACAGGAAACTCGTTCACCTCGATGCAGACCTGTTCAGTGCATCACTTTTTGTGATGACGCAACTCTATCGGTTTTTGAATGATGGTGATATCCTTTTGTTTGACGAATTTGCAGTGCCGACACATGAGTTTAGGGCATTCAGCATCTTTGAAGAAAGTTTTTATATCAAATATGATGTTATTGGTGCGGCGAACAATTACCTGTTTGTTGCCATCCGGATAAAAAAATAACCTGTATGATCCACATCGTTTTTAATGAATATGAAATTGAGTTGTTGCAAAAAGTTATTGAACTCGATCCATCTCTCGAGGGAGAGGTGATCCAGATCAGGGACGAGTTTGCAGTAGGACCACTTGAAAACATTGACACCGAAGAAGGCTGGCAGGCTAGAGAAAACTGGTGGCGTGATTTGTTGAAAGGAACACCCTATGGAGAATCTATTGTCGGTACGTTTGATGATCGCGTTACTGTATGGGAATTGAAACAAAAGCTCGATGCCGATGAAAACCAGCACATCTGGATCTGGATGGGACAAAACCAGCATGACGTTTGTGGTTATTACTGGTTGATCGGCCAGTTAAAAGAATACCAGGGCAGGATCATGGTCTTATACCTGAATAATCTTCCTTTTATAAATGAAAAAGGACAGATCTTTTATCCATCATTTCTGGGAGAGATCCAGCCCAAAGAATTTCTGAAAGCAAAAAAATTAGCCAGACCTGTCACCTCAAGCGAATTTGAAGTTGATCCTGATGAATGGAAAAGATTAGTGAAAGAGAGCAGCACCGTTCGGATGCTTGAAGGCGGTAAAAAAATCATCAGCACGGATGCTACTTATTACGACAGCGAAATATTAAAAAATGTAAGCACGGACTGGCAGAAGGCATCCCGCGTACTTTCCAATACGATCAATAAAATGAAAATTAAAACCGGCGACGTCTTCCTGATGTGGCGCATCAGAACAATGATTGAATCCGGCAGGGTGGAAGTAACCGGTGATACGTCGAAAGGTTGGAAAGAATTTGACATCAGGCTGCCTGGAAAAAAAGAACTGGAAACTGCAGCATCAGAAACCAACGAAGCATGAAATATATATTAAAGATCGAAGAACTTGTTTTGTTTCTTGCTTGTGCGTATGGATTGTATGTTTTTGATTTTCCCTGGTGGACGTACCTGTTGTTGTTCATCGGACCCGATATCAGTATGCTTGGATATCTCGCTGGACCGAGTGTGGGAGCATTCTTTTACAACCTTTTTCATCACAAAGCTGTTGCGCTCGCACTGATCGCAGTGGGTTGGCAATTGAACAGTGAAAATTTGGTGCTTGCAGGCATTATTATTTTTGGTCACTCATCAATGGACCGCATGTTTGGTTATGGGTTAAAATATAATGACAGTTTTAAACATACACATCTCGGTGTGATCGGGAAGAACAACAATTGAAATTGAAATGCGCTTTTTATGCTCAAAGCTTGAAATCAAAAATCTAAAATCCCCGCCTTCGCTAAAGCTTTGGCGGGCAAGTAAAATCAGAAATTTTTTTAATTGGCAACCAGTAAAACAAAAGCACAGGAAATAAACCAGAACGATTCCGGTATTCACGGACAGTACAAGAACTGGTTTCTCGATTACGCATCCTATGTAATTCTTGAACGCGCTGTACCTGCTGTTGAAGATGGATTAAAACCCGTTCAGCGTCGCATCATGCATGCAATGCGCGAAATGGATGATGGCAGGTTCAATAAGGTTGCGAACATAATTGGTCAATCCATGCAATACCATCCGCATGGAGATGCAAGTATCGGTGATGCAATCGTTAACCTCGGTCAGAAAGAATTACTTGTCGAAACACAGGGAAACTGGGGAGATGTAAGAACCGGTGACGATGCAGCCGCTGCACGTTATATTGAAGCAAGACCCAGCAAATTTGCACTTGAAGTTGCTTTCAATCCGAAAACAACTGAATGGCAATTGAGTTATGATGGAAGAAAGAACGAACCGGTTACCCTGCCAATGAAATTTCCACTGTTGCTTGCACAGGGTGCAGATGGAATTGCAGTGGGACTTTCTACAAAAATTTTACCACACAATTTCAATGAACTGATCGAAGCCTCGATCAAATATTTGCGCAACAAGCGCTTTGAATTATATCCCGATTTCCAGACAGGTGGCATGGTGGATGTTACAGATTACAACCAGGGAAAACGTGGTGGAAGAATCAAAGTACGTGCGCATATTTCTGAAGTCGATAAAAAAACACTTGCGATCAAAAGCGTTCCTTACGGCGTTACAACAACGCAATTGATGGAATCCATTGTTAAGGCAAATGACCTCGGCAAGATCAAGATCAAAAAAGTAACGGACAATACAGCAGCAGAAGTAGAAATTCAGATCGATCTCGCACCGGGGATTTCACCAGACATAACGATCGACGCACTTTATAAATTCACTGATTGTGAAATTTCGGTTTCTCCCAATGCATGTGTGATCGCCGACATGAAACCCCAGTTCCTCGGCGTAAATGAATTATTAAAGATATCTGCAGACAGAACGCGCGACTTACTCGAGCAGGAACTCAAGATCAAACTCAGTGAGTTACAGGAAAAATGGCATTACACTTCGCTGGAAAAAATATTTTTCGAAGAAAAAATTTATAAGGAATTAGAAAAGAAACATGATTCATGGGAAAAAGTACTGGCTGCCATTGAATTTGCATTTCAACCCTACCGGAAACAATTGAAACGCGCAGTTACACGAGAGGATGTTATTAAACTAACTGAAAAACCTGTTCGCCGCATTTACAAACTTGACATCGAAGAGCTGAATGAACAAATTAAGGCGCTCGAAGCAGAGATCAAGCAGGTAAAATATAACCTGAATAATATAGTTGACTACTCAGTCGATTACTTTGAAAACCTGCAAAAGAAATTTGGCAAGGGTCGTGAAAGAAAGACTGAGATCAAATTATTCGAGATCATCGAAGCAAAACAGGTTGCCATTGTCAATACCAAGATCTACGTAAATCGCGATGAAGGGTTTATTGGAACATCCCTGCGTAAGGATGAATATCTTTTCGATTGTTCAGACCTCGATGACATCATTGTTTTCACTAAAGGGGGCATAATGAAAGTGGTAAAGGTGGCTGAAAAAACTTTCATCGGCAAGGACATATTACATGCAGCCATTTTCCAGAAAAATGATGAACGAACTACGTACAACATGATCTATTCGGATGGCAAGGCGGGCGTGAGTTATGCAAAGCGATTTAATGTAACTGGCGTTACCCGGGATAAAGTTTACGATCTCACGAAAGGCGAAGAAAAGAGCAAGGTGCATTATCTCAGTATCAATCCGAATGGTGAAGCCGAAGTGGTACGGATCATATTGAGCCCAAACAGTTCTGCACGTGTAAAGGAGTTTGATTTCTTTTTCGAAGAGATTGCCATCAAGGGCAGAAGCTCCATGGGTAACCAGGTTACCAAGCATGCCATCCGCAGTGTAAAATTCAAGGAAGCTGGCAAGGCAACATTAAGTGGTCGCAACCTCTGGTTTGATAACAAATTCGGAAGATTAAATGCAGATGAAAAAGGTTTGTTCCTCGGCAGTTTCAATCCTGAAGACCGCATTCTCATTATTTATAAAGACGGACATTATGAAGTAACAGACCAGGAAATGACCCAGCGTTTTGAGCCAGACAACATCATGATGATTGAGAGGTTTGATCCTGAAAAAATAATTACCGCCGTTTACCTGGAAGAAGAAAAAAAGCAATACAATGTGAAGCGTTTTAAAATCGAAACGTCAACCCTGAGAAATAAATTTTTCTTCATTAAGGAAGGTCCGGGCAACAGGCTTGAAACCGTAACTACAGACGAAGAACCGGTACTTGCAGTACAACAGGGCAGGGGTGCGCAGATACGAAAAGCAAAGTTGAAAATTGTAAAGATTGCGGAGGTGATGGGATGGCGTGCAGTGGGAACGCGTTTACTGGATTTTACTAAAACAACAGAAATGCAGTGGGATAAGAAAAAAGGAAGTTCGCAACCGAAGTTGTTTGATGAATAGCTCGTGTGGCTCGCTACGCTCGCCATTTTTTTACCACACAGGCACAAAGAAGACAAGGATTTCACAAAGATTTTGTACGATAAATCGTTAACAATTTTAAATCGAAGAAAGTAAACGGTTGTTTTTCTTTGTGCAATTGTGTGTGCTTTGTGCCCTTGTATTTAACTGTGTGATCTTAATTCAAACTTAAGTGCACTCGTGAATT
>CAZCKF010000030.1:14054-14270 GCA_964499155.1 uncultured Chitinophagaceae bacterium | reverse complement strand
CGAAAAGTTTTTTGAATTGAAATTTTCAGTTAATTCAACTTCGGTACCTGTAAACGACCTATTCACTATTCACCATTCACTATTCACCATTCACTACTCACCACTCACCACTCACCACTCACTCCCTCCATTTAAGCGTATTAATCAAATGTTCCATATCCTTTCGCAAAAAATCATTTACAATAGCGATAGAATCTTCATTCGGCGTAGCTCCAA
>CAZCKF010000030.1:6938-14000 GCA_964499155.1 uncultured Chitinophagaceae bacterium | reverse complement strand
GTGAGGAAGAACTGGTTCGCTGTTGCGGTATTTCCTGTGAGTGTAAAATAAACGCCGCTGATATTGTTTGGAGTTTCAAATGCAACCGGTTCGATTGAATTTGCTTTGTATGTATGTTGCTTATATGCGAGTTCATAAGCATCATTGATCAGTGAATCAAAATTGTTGCGATTACCAACCTGTTTGTATGAAATATAGATCCGACCCTGGAACTGTGGAAAATCAATATTTAACCACCATGGATTTTCTGCTTCATCTCCAAAAAACATGCTGTCACGTGTTGCTATTCCATATACCGGATATTCAAATGTATAAGGACTTCCAGGCTGGTCGTATTTCTGGTATGCTTTTTCAGGAAATTCTATTTTAAAATAACCTCTTTGCTTATACCCATAATCGCTGTTACATGATAATAAAACCGTAAGGGCAAGAAGAAAGCAGAACTTCATTTTTTATCTGTTGATGGTAACTTTCAATTGAAGGATCCTGTTCTTATCAGTTTCGGTTATAGTGAAATCAAAATCACCGCTGTTGATCACTGAATTTTTAGTGGGAAATTCGCCTGCAAGTTCAAGAACAAGACAGGCGTCATGAATCATTGTTTTGCCTTCGAAAACAAAATTATTTTCATCAATAACTTTATTACCTGATTCCTCATCATCAAATTCGTCCTTGATTTCTCCAATGATCTCTTCAAGGATATCTTCCAGTGTTACAATTCCACTTGTTCCACCAAATTCATCCACCACAACAGCAAAATGGATCCTTTTTTCCTGGAAATCCTTGAGCAGGTCTTCAATGAATTTTGATTCCGGAACGAAGTAAGGAGGTCTTATGAGAACATGCCACCTGAAATTATCCTGTTCATGCAGGTGCGGCAACATATCCTTTGTATGAAGAATGCCGGCCACTTCATCCAGGTTTTGTTTGTACACAGGTATTCTCGAATAATGCAATTCTTCGCACTTGGACAATACCTGGGTAAAACCTGTATTGTACTCTATGCCACTTACATCAAGTCTTGCTTTCATGATCTGCTTAACAGTGATGTTGCCGAATTTATGAATGCCTTTCAGAATATTTTTTTCTTCAGTGGTTACATTTTTTGCTTCATCAAGTTCTTTGTACACTACAGATTGAGATCTGTTTGCACCAAGTTTATCACCAATTGCATCTGCTATTGCAACAAGGCTTGTGCTGATCTTCCTTAACAGCAAATGCAGCGTCTCAATAATAAACGCAGCTCCATAGGCAAAGCGCAAATTATTCTGCGTGGCCCAAACTTTTGGAAAGATCCTGCTCGTAAAAACAATCACAAATACAATAATGATCACACGAACGATCATATCGAGATCCAGGTCTATAATGAAATGATACTGGCCGAGATGAATAAACTGGCTGATCAGAAAATTGGCAAGAATAATAATACAAATATTGAGGACCGTATTGGCCACAAGCATTGAAACATATACTTCCTTTCTTTCATCGAGCAGATTGACAATCCGTCTTGCAGCAGGATGCTGTTTGGTCTTCAGCATGTTGATATCACGATTTGTTAGCGAGAACAATGCGACTTCAGCACCTGAAACCACAAAACTCAGCAGAAGTAAAACAATCAATGTTATTACCAGCAATGTTGTGCCCTGTGGAGTAGCAGCCAGAAAAAAATGAAGGATATAAAATTGAAATGATCCGAAATGGTCCAAAGCAAGGCTTTTAGTTGATAATTACAAAGGCAGGTCCTGCCTGCCTAAGTATGTGGTGCAAATTTATATGGTAAATTTTCAGAAAGGCAGATCGCCTGTTGGTTCACCCATGGGCGGGGTATCCACACTGGCAATTCCTTCATTTTCGGAGTGCATGGAATGACTTGACATATCTGTTCTTTTGTCCAGCATGATCAGGTTATCACCCACAACTTCAGTTGCAAATTTGCGGTTGCCTTCTTTATCCTCCCAGCTTCTTGTCCTAAGGCGACCTTCAATGTAAACGAGACTTCCTTTGTGAAGATATTTCTGTGCAAGTTCAGCGAGACCCCTCCAGAGAACCACTGTATGCCACTCAGTTTGCGACACAAGTTTTCCTGACCTGTCCTTAAAGGTTTCAGTTGTTGCAAGTGGGAATTTAGCAACTCCAATATTTCCATCAAGGAATTGTACATCCGGATCTTTACCAAGATTTCCAATTAGCATGACCCTATTAACGCCTCTCATACGGTTACATTTTCGTGAATAATCCTACCTGAGATATGCTTCTCTAAAATTAATTTTTTTTATTCATAACTAAAATTCCTCATTCATTAACTTTTCCCACTGCAGATTGAGTGATAAGTATTGATAAATCGAGGGAAAGGGAATTGCTTTATTTCAGATTTACCAACCCATTTCCATTCTTTTCCCAATGCAGGTTTACGGCGAACGCGAAGATGAACAAATCTGCCTGAAATGTGCTGATGCGTGAGTTGCTGTGAAATCACAGTTGAAACATCAACTATTTCATCATTTTCAGAGACAAGTTTATGTTCAAATAACTCGCTGATTATGTGATCAGCTGATTTCTTTTTTTCAGATTCAACAAGGAAATAGTCAAAAAGATTATGCCAAATATCTTTTTCAGTCCTCTTTCTTATTGCAAATTTTTCATCATGTTCAAATATGATATAATGAAACCATCTAGATTTCTTCTGAACTTTTTTCCCACGTGCAGGTAATTCATTAATTGCATTGTTGTTAAATGCAAAACATGATTTTCTTAACGGACAAATTTTGCAATTCGGAGCAGGCTTACAAATCATAGCACCAAAATCCATGATTGCCTGGTTATAAATTCCAGGTTGTTTTTTATCAAGTAATTCTGATGCGATTTGTTGGAAATATTTTTTTCCTATGCTGTTGTCAATTTTTAGAGTGATTCCAAAAAACCTTGCAAGCACACGATATACATTTCCATCAACAACAGCAAAAGGAAGATTAAAAGCAAAAGATGCAATGGCTGCAGCAGTATAAGGACCAATTCCTTTTAATGACAAAATAGAATCGTAAGTGGAGGGAAAACTTCCATACAGTTCTTTTGAAATATAATTTGCAGATGCAATTAGGTTTTTACATCGCGAATAGTATCCAAGGCCTTCCCAGGCTTTATACACCACCTGAGGATCAGCATTCGCCAGAGAGTGGACATCCGGAAAAAGTGAAACGAATTTTTCATAATAAAGCAAGCCCTGCTCTACCCTGGTTTGTTGCAGTATTATTTCGCTCAACCAGATCCTGTAAGGATCTTTTTCGCCCTTCCACGGCATGGAACGTTGATTTTCAAGGTTGTTCCATTTTAAAAGGCGATTCCTGAACGTTGTTTCCCCCTGCATGTTATTTTTCATGGTCTGACGGCATATAGTATACGAAATACCCCGCGAAAAATTTGTATCCTATTGACAATCACTTTACTTTGTCCTATATTGTTATCACAAACCACGATTTAAACCTTCAACAATGAGAAAAGCCGACCTGGTAAATCAGATATCAGAAAAAACAGGAATTCCCAAAGTGGATGTGCTTGTCACACTTGAAACCATGTTCAAGGAAGTGAAAGAATCATTGTCAAAAGGTGAAAACATTTATATACGTGGGTTCGGAAGTTTTATAACTAAAAGACGTGCTGCCAAGATTGGACGTAATATAAAAAAGAATGTTGCAGTACATATTCCCGAACATTTTATTCCTGCTTTTAAACCTGCAAAGGAATTCGTTGCAGAAGTGAAGAAACTCACCACAGTGGAATAACTTCGCCCCCTTAAATTTTGGAAGTGAACAGATCACAGTGGATTACCGCTGCAGCGGCTGCTATTTTGGTTTTTGTATTGTATTTTTTTGGTAAAACTGTTCCATCAAAAAAAACAATTGCATCGGCTAAAAGGGAAAATTCACCTGGTCTATCAATCGATTCCATCCTGGCACATTATAAAAAGGAGTTAAGATCTGATCAGATTATCAGGCTAAATCAACTTGAACAATCTGTAATAAGGGGTGATGTACACAACCAGCAATTGAATGTATATCACCAGTTAGCGCATTTTTGGGGAGATACCGGGCGCCGCTTTGAGCCTTATGCCTGGTATGAGGCTGAAGCAGCAAGATTGGAAAATTCGGAAAAATCCCTCACCTTTGCCGCCCACCTGTTTTTGGAAAACCTCAGGAATGAGGGCAATCCTGCTTTAAAAAGCTGGAAGGCAAATCAGGCTAAGGACCTGTTTGAAAGATCTTTGAAGCTTAACCCTGATAATGATTCTGCACGGATCGGACTGGGAGCCACATTACTATATGGCGGCCTTGGTGAAACCCCGATGGAAGGAATTCAACAGATCATGAAAGTGGTAGCCCGGGACAGTCAGAATGTGTACGCACTGATGACGCTTGGACATGCTTCATTGTTTTCAGGACAATTTCAAAAAGCTGCAGAGCGGTTTGAAGCTGTTCACAGGATTCGACCAGCTGATCCAGATCCAATTCTTCTTACGGCTGAATCATATGAACAGCTTGGAGAAAAAACCAAAGCTGTTGAATGGTATGAGAAAAGTCTTGGTTTGGTGAATGTGCCGGCCTTAAGAGAAGAAATTCAAAATCGAATCAAACAACTGAAAGAGAAATAATTAATTAATAAACTGAATTTAAAAAAATTACTTACGTATGCCTTGTGGTAAAAAGAGGAAGCGTCATAAGATTGCGACGCATAAGCGTAAAAAGAGATTGAGAAAAAATCGTCATAAGAAGAGGAACAAATAGTTTTTCTGACAGACTGCGGCAGGGCCGCGGTCTGTTTAGATGATTGCTGCCGTACTGCGCACACTACTCCAAATGTTCCTGTCAGGCCTCAGGCAATAACTCCGGCGTCTTTACGGTAACCCGATCAATTTACCAACATGGTAATTGTATAAGCTGTAGCTAATGTGAATAAAGAACTTATTATAAATGCTGCTCCGCAGGGCGTGGAAATAGCCCTGATGGAAGACAGGAAACTGGTAGAACTTCACAGCGAAAAGAGTGATGCCCGATTCGCAGTAGGCGATCTTTATCTTGGCAAGGTCAAAAAATTAATTCCAGGTCTGAATGCTGCTTTTGTAGACGTCGGGTTTGAAAAAGATGCTTTCCTTCATTATACTGATTTAAGTCCCTATGCCCGCTCCCTGCTGAAATTCACGCAGATCGCGATAAATGATAAATCGGAAGAGGGATTCGACTTTGCAAAATTTGAAATCGAGCCGGAGATAATTAAAACAGGCAAGATAAATGAAGTGCTTGGCGGGAAACCGAATATCCTGGTGCAGATCCTCAAAGAACCCATCGCAGCAAAAGGCCCAAGACTTAGCTGTGAAATTTCATTGCCTGGAAGATTTGTTGTACTCACCCCTTTTAATGATATAGTAGCAGTATCTCGGAAAATTCATTCTGCTGAAGAAAGAAAGAGATTGCAAAAAATCATTGAGGCAATTAAATCAAAAAATTTCGGTGTCATCGTAAGAACTGCTGCAGAAGGAAAGAACACAGCGGAATTGCATGAAGACCTTTCTTCACTTGTTGAAACCTGGAAGTCCATCCAGAAAAGTCTTAAAGGCTCTTCGCCCCCGGCAAAAATCCTGAGTGAACAAACAAAAACAACGAGTATACTGCGTGACCTGTTGAATGAAGATTTCAATAAGATTGTTGTAAATGACAGAAATATCTTCAACGATACTAAAAATTATATCCAGCGCATTGCTCCTGAAAAATCGGATATCGTTTCCTTTTACCAGAACGGATCACCCATATTTGATCATTTCGGTATTACCAAGCAAGTGAAAGCATCGTTTGGTAAAACTGTGAATATGAACAGCGGCGCATACCTGATCATTGAACACACTGAAGCGCTGCATGTAATTGACGTGAATAGTGGCTATAAAAGTGTAAGCAACAACCAGGAGCAAAATGCACTTGAAACAAATCTTGAAGCTGCAGAAGAAATTGCCCGACAATTACGACTCCGTGATATCGGAGGGATCATTGTAGTTGATTTCATTGATATGAAAATGGCCGAGAACAAACGCAGGCTGATTGAATCAATGGAACAGTTCATGCGTCCTGACCGTGCAAAACATGCGGTTCTCCCGATTTCTAAATTTGGATTGATGCAGATCACCAGGCAGAGAATGAAGCCTGAGATGAATATCAATACGCTTGAAGTTTGTCCAAGCTGCAACGGAACAGGAAAAATTTCTTCTACTCTGTTACTTGAAGATGAGATCGAAAAAAATCTTAGTTATCTCGTAACACATAAACACAACAATCTTTCTCTTGTCGTTCATCCGATCATGCACGCATATCTTACAAAAGGATTGTTCTGGTCATCGAAACTATCTCAGTGGAATAAAAAATTCAGAACAAAACTGAAGGTTACTTCAAATACAAATTACCACCTTACTGAATTTCATTTCTTCAATAAAAATGAAGAAGAGATCAAATTGTAATTCAGCTTGCTAAAATATAAAATGAATAGCCAGTGGTTTAAAACCACTGGCTATTCATTTTATTATAGTTAATTATCTCTTTAGTCGTCGCTTCTTCCCAGGTAAATCAAAATGTATTGAACCAATGTTGCCACTGCTGCCAGAGCCGCTACCACATAGGTCGTTGCCGCCCATTTTAAAGCATCCTTTGCTTTGGGGTGCTCCTGGGGGTTTGTCACGTTCGTCTGATCTAACCATGCAAGTGCGCGTTTGCTGGCGTCAAATTCAACTGGAAGAGTAATCAGCGAAAAAGCCGCTGTTGCCGCAAAAAGGATGATCCCTATTAATAACAGTTGAGGAAATGTATTGATCATAAGGATCCCGCCCAGCAGAACCCAATGTACGAGGTTGGAACTCACTTGTACCACGGGAACCAGTTTGCTTCTCAGGGTTAGCCAGGAATAGGCAGTGGCATGCTGTACTGCGTGTCCGCATTCATGGGCCGCAACTGCTGCTGCCGAAATACTGTGACCATTATAGACCTCAGGGCTCAGGTTAACAGTCTTATTTACTGGATTATAGTGATC
>CAZCKF010000030.1:0-6928 GCA_964499155.1 uncultured Chitinophagaceae bacterium | reverse complement strand
GACAGGAAACCCTGGACGGACACTACCTGTACGTCATAAATACCACTTTCGCGGAGCATTTTTTCGGCGATTTCCCGTCCGCTCATGCCATTGGAAAGAGGGATTTTGGCATAAGCCGTGAACTTGCGCCTGAGTACCATGGAAACCAACATACTGATACCAATAAATACCAGCGAAACGATCATTATTGATGGTGTCATTATCTGTTTTTTATTTTAATCTAACGAACAAATTTACAACCAATTGCAGTTTGTATCAGGTATTTGCTCACGCACGGTCTTTTTGTCATTTGATCGGTTAATTCAATATTATTTATTGTCAGAAAACAAAGAAATGTCTGCCAAAAAATGAAGAAAGGCCACTCTCCTAAGTTTTTGATTTTTAGATGATTATGCTTAAATTTTTCTTAATTTTTAATTTCCATTTTCGTTCAATTATTACGAGCAAAAGTTATTCACAGCAACGAAAATTTATTTTGTTATGTGGCCCATAATTGTAATTTAGTGCTAGAATTTAATGGGTTAGTAAGTAAGGGGGTCAATCGTAAGATTGGCCCTTTTTACTTTATTCAAATCAACAATTTACCTCCACGTTTTTTTCTTCAATTTTTGCAGTGATTTTCCATTCATTTCAGTGTTCAGCGCATTTAATTTTATCTGATGAGTAAAATTAAGACCGCATTCTTTTGTCAGAATTGTGGTTATGAAAGCACAAAGTGGGCGGGCAAGTGTCCTTCATGCGAACAATGGAACACATTCACTGAAGAGATAATAGAAAAACCTTCTCAAAAAAAATCAAATGGGTGGGATGATTACAATGGTGAAAAATCATCACGCACGATTGCTTTAAAAGATATAACATCAACCGAACAGGAGCGAATAATTACTGATGATCGCGAATTGAATCGTGTATTGGGTGGAGGAATAGTGCCTGGAAGTGTAACATTGATTGCAGGAGAACCTGGAATCGGAAAATCAACATTGTTTCTTCAAAACGGTTTACGTTTAAATCAGCGAGTATTATATATAAGTGGAGAAGAAAGTGAACAGCAAATCAAATTGCGAGCAAACAGACTTGGATTAAAGAATGATGAATTCTTTTTACTCACTGAAACTTCTACTCAGGTAATTTTCCAGGAAATAAAAAAATGCAGGCCTGCATTGGTCATTGTAGATTCAATCCAAACACTGCAGACTCCATATATCGATTCATCTCCAGGAACAGTATCGCAGATCAGGGAATCAGCGGCAGAATTTCACAGGTTTGCAAAAGAAACAAATACACCTGTATTTCTCATCGGTCATATAACAAAGGATGGTTCCATAGCAGGACCAAAAATTCTTGAGCACATGGTTGATACAGTACTTCAATTTGAAGGCGATCGCCATTATGCTTACAGGATATTACGCACTTTGAAAAACAGATTCGGCAGTACTGCAGAATTGGGCATATACGAAATGACAAATGAAGGAATGAGGGGTGTTTTAAATCCAAGTGAAATTCTGCTTACTCAGAAAGAAAGCCTTAGTGGGATTGCAATCGGTGCAACAATGGAAGGCATGCGTCCATTGTTGATTGAAATACAGGCTCTCGTTACGCAATCGGTTTATGGTACTCCACAAAGAACAGTAAGCGGCATAGATTCCAGAAGGCTTCAATTGCTTCTGGCAGTTCTTGAAAAACGAGGAGGTTTTCATTTCGGCGTAAAAGATGTTTTCTTAAATGTCGCAGGAGGACTTCGCATTGAAGATCCTGCACTTGATCTTGCGGTCATTGCTGCTTTGTTATCCTCTTATGAAGATGTTGCGATTCCCCATCACACGGCCTTTGCGGGGGAAGTGGGACTGAGTGGAGAGATCCGTGCAGTAAACAGAATTGATCAAAGAATTGCAGAAGCAGAAAAGCTCGGTTTCGAAAACATTATCGTATCCAAATACAATCAGAAATCACTTGGGAATTATAAAACCGGTATAAAAGTGATCACAATGAGCCAGGTGGATGAACTGTACAGGCATTTATTCTGATGAAATGGTTGCATGACATAAAAGAGTCGCTTGTTCACCTTGCATTCCCACATCATTGTTCAGGTTGTGGTACCGACAAAATATCTGATTCTTCCATGCTTTGCATGCGTTGCATGAACAAACTTCCTTCTACTGAATTTCACATGCACGCTTCCAATCCGGTTGAAAAAATATTCTGGGGAAGAGTGCCCATTACACATGCAACTGCACAGTTTTATTTCACCAAGGGATCGATGATCCAGCACCTGATGCACCAGTTAAAATACAAGGGTAACCAGGAAATTGGAGTTTTTCTTGGCAGAATAATGGGACAGCAGTTGAGACAGAGCAATCGTTTCAATGACATAGACCTGATAATTCCTTTACCCCTTTTCAAAGCCAAATTAAAAAGAAGAGGTTATAATCAAAGTGCAACACTTGCCATGGGAATGGGTGAAGTAATGAAGATCCCTGTTAATGAAAATGTGGTAGAAAGGATTCATGATACAGAAACACAAACCAAAAAAACAAGAGAAGAACGCTGGATGAATATCGAGGGTAAATTCAGAGTGACTATACCTGCGACAATATCCGAAAAGCATATACTGCTTGTAGATGATGTAGTAACAACAGGTGCAACACTAGAAGCTTGTGCGCAGGAATTGCTCTTGTCACAAAATTGCCATGTAAGCATTGCCACGTTGTGCGTTGCTTCAAGGTGGTAAAATGCTATTTTTGAAGGGATGAAAATTTTGTTGCCGGCCTTTTTATTTGTGTTTTTATTTGCGTGCAGAAAAAATGATTTTAATACAAGTCCTGATGCTTCTGTTGCCTTTACTGCAGACACTTTAAAGTTTGATACTGTTTTTACTTCCGCCGGATCGGTAACTCAATCATTCAAAATTATTAATGAGAATAATGAAAAATTGCGCATCAGCAATGTTTCTATTTCTCCGGGCAGTTTGTTCCAGATCAATGTTGATGGTACTCCAGGTCCATCTGTTTCAAATATCGATATCAATGCAAATGACAGTACATACATTTTTGTTTCTGCCAATGTTGATCCCAATGCTGCCAACGTTCCTTTTGTAATTCGTGACAGCATCAAACTTGAATACAATGGTGTCACGCGGTTTATTCAACTGGAAGCCTGGGGACAAAACGCGCATTTCTTCAGAAATAAAAAAATTACAGGCACTGAAACATGGAATAATGATCTTCCTTATGTGATACTTGGTTCGCTGATTATTGATACCAATGCAACACTTATTATCAACAAAGGTTCTCGGATCCATGTACACGCTGATGCACCATTGCTAATTAATGGAACGCTGATTGTGAATGGGGAAAAAGATTCTGCAGATCGGGTATTCTTCCGTGGCGACAGGCTTGACGAGCCTTACCGTGATTTTCCGGCAAGCTGGCCCGGATTATTTTTTCGAGCATCAAGCGTTAACAGTGTTTTGAATTATGCAGTGATCGCAAATGCATACCAGGGAATTGCATTAGAAGATCCTTCAACAAATGCTTTGCCCAAACTAACATTGAACGAATGTATTGTCGATAACGCGTATGATGCAGGGATCGTAGCGGTCAATTCATCAATACGTGCAAAAAATACGTTGATCAGCAATTGCGGAAAAAACGTACTCCTTGTTAAAGGGGGAGATTACAATTTTGATCATTGTACTGTTGTAAGTAATTCAAATATTTTTCTTTTACACAAAGACCCCGTACTTGTTGTTACCAATTTTATTTCTGTAAATAATGTTCCGGTTACAGCTCCATTGTCAGCCACATTCACCAATTCAATTTTCTGGGGTGACCAGGGGATCGTGGAAAACGAAGTCATTGTTGCTCGATCTGGCACTGGACCATTCCAGGTTTCTTTTAATCGTGGTTTGATTAAAGCCGCTGTTCAACCTGCTAATTCAACTTTTACCCAGGTCATCTTTAATCAATCTCCCGTTTTCGAACCAATTACCTCGCTTAATGAATTGTTTAAATACAGGCTTGCCACAGGTTCCCCCGCAATCAATGCCGGCATTGCAACGGGGGTAACCATTGACCTTCAGGGCAATACCCGTCCCGTAGGCGCTCCTGACCTTGGAGCTTACGAAAAACAATAATGTTTACTAATGGCTTGCAGCAAGAAGTTAACTTTGCCTCTCAACTATTTTTTATGAAAACGCTTTTAATTGCTCTTGCAGTAACGCTGACTTTTTCGGGAAAGAGCATTTACGATTTTAAGGTTGCCGGACTGGATGGAAAGACAATTGATCTTTCTGCGTATAAAGGCAAGAAAATACTGATCGTAAACACTGCTTCGCAGTGTGGATTGACTCCGCAGTATGAAGATTTACAAAAACTTTTTACCAAATACCAGGATAAGCTTGTTGTGATCGGATTTCCGGCAAACAATTTTGGCCAGCAGGAACCAGGATCAAATGATGAAATAAAATCTTTTTGCCAGAAAAATTATGGTGTCACTTTTCCCATGGCAGAAAAAGTTTCTGTAACAGGTGAAGACATTCATCCACTATTTCAATACCTCGTACAGGAAGCAAAAAAACTTGGAACAGAAGATCCTGTTATCAAATGGAATTTCACCAAATTTCTTGTTGATGAAAAAGGAAATCTCGTGAAAGTTTTTTCTCACAGGATGAAGCCGATGGATGAAGAGATTTTAAAGCACCTGAATTAATCTTACGAAAGGCTGAATGTTATTTTATGAAATTATCGGGCAACATGCGGTAAAACAATCGCTCGCCGATCTTGTTGCGCACAACCGATTGAGTCATGCCTTACTTTTCCTCGGAAAGGAAGGAAATGGTTCACTTCAACTTGCTCTTGCATTTTCACAATATTTATTGTGTGAAAAAGTAACCCGCAACACCGAACCACCTTCCTTATTTGAAATTGGCCCGATAGAAACTCCTCAACTACCCAAAGAAGCCTGCGGTGTTTGTTCATCCTGTGTCAAAGCTTCGCAACTCATTCATCCCGATATTCATTATTCATATCCTGTCATTCCAAAGAAAACCGGTACGCCACCCATTTCAACTGACTATATAACTGAATGGAGAGAGTTTATTAAGCTTTACCCTTACGGCAATTTGTATGACTGGCTTCAATTCATTGATGCAGAAAACAGGCAGGGAAACATTACCGCAAATGAATGCAATGACATCATTAGAAAATTAAACCTCAAAAGTTTTGAAAGCGGTTATAAAATCCTTGTGATGTGGATGCCTGAGTTTCTGGGAAAAGAGGGAAACAAATTATTGAAGCTGATCGAAGAACCACCACCTCAAACATTATTTATCCTTGTTGCAGAGAATGAAGAGCAATTACTCCCCACCATTATTTCCCGGTGCCAGGTGATAAGAATTCCTGTCCTTAATGATAATGAAATTGCTGTGGCTCTGGAAAATAGGAATAAAACAGGGCCTGTTCAATCGAGACAGGTAGCAGGAATAAGTGAGGGCAATTACAGGCAGGCATTGAACCTGGTTCAACATTCAGATGAGGATTGGTCAGGCCTGCTTAAGGACTGGATTTCCTTTATCTATCGTCGAAATCTTCCCGGCCAGGTAAAATGGATTGATGAAATGAGCAAGAGTGGTCGCGAAAAGCAAAAACAATTCCTTCGATATTTTAACCATATGCTTGAGCAGGCAATTCGGCTTAGATCCATTGGTGCCGCTCAATTACAATTAACCGACTCCGATCTTGACTTTGCCACGAGGCTTAATAAGATCGGTGACATCGGTCAGCACGAAGCGATAATCTATGAAATTGACCAGGCTTCTTATTATATAGAAAGAAATGCCAATGCGAAGATGCTTTTTCATGCCCTGACCATTCGCCTGGCTCATATCATTCACAACAATATTGTACTTTTGGCATGAGTGGTTTGGATTATTGTGATCCTGAAGTGCTTGATAAAATTTGAACATTCTACTTTATAATATACCCGGCTTCATCATGATAATCATGATGGAACCATACCATAAACAAATGATTTCTTCTCTGAACGTTGTTTATGGATGACATAAACAGGGAATATTAAGCACCGCGGGATTTTTACAACCAGACCATTCGGATTTATTAATAATGTTTCTGCCTTCATGGCAGATCAATTTAATTTTTTAGATGGGTTGCAGCAGTTGCGGCACAGGTAAACCGAATGGATGTAAGAGTAATGGCGGGTGTTCCACCGGCGGTTGCAATCGCATGAATACGCATGACTGGTTGCGCAATCTTCCTTTCAGCGATCCCAACAGCAATTGTCGCGTTGTTGAAATTTCATTTAATAAAGGCAGCAGGAAGGATTATTACAGAAACCCCCTTTTGGCAGATTTCGAAAAAGGAGATTTGGTCACCGTGGAAGGTGTGAGTGGTTTTGATGTGGGAGAGATTTCATTAACGGGGGAAATAGTGCGGCTGCAATTGTTCGGGAAGACAATCCCGAAATGAAAAAGATACTTCGTCGCGCCAGTGACAGGGATATTGATATTTGGATCCAGAATAAAGCAAGGGAAAGAGAAGCACTCACAAGAAGTCGGGCTATTGCAAGGCAATTGAAACTGAACATGAAGATGAGTGAAGTCGAGATCCAGGCTGATGGCAGAAAGGCCACATTCTTTTATATCGCAGAAGATCGGGTGGATTTTCGTGAGCTCATTAAAATTTATGCTTCAGAGTTCAAGTTAAAAGTTGAAATGAGGCAGATCGGTGCAAGACAGGAATCTGCAAAGGTTGGAGGAATTGGAAGTTGTGGTCGTGAACTCTGTTGCGCCACCTGGCTGACCGATTTTAAATCAGTCAACACAACAGCAGCACGTTATCAGAATTTATCCATTAACCAAACCAAACTAAGTGGTCAGTGTGGAAGATTGAAATGCTGTCTCAATTATGAACTC
>CAZCKF010000029.1:0-14711 GCA_964499155.1 uncultured Chitinophagaceae bacterium | reverse complement strand
AATTCCATTCATCATTCTTCACTACGGGGGGTAATTGAAAGAGGTCGCCAATGTACAATACCTGCACACCGCCGAAGGGTTGGCGATGCTGCCTGCGCGCATGTTTAAGGACGGCATCTATTGCATCGAGCAGGTCTGCACGAACCATTGACACTTCATCGATAACAAGCAGGTCGATTTCTTTAAGTAAATCACGTTTCTCAGCATTCATCCGCTGATTTTTTATCAGCGAATGGGAATTGTAGATCTTACTGTCAAACGTGCTCAGGTTAGATCTGAAAGTTGGCAGAAACGTTCCGGGAGGAATTTGAAAAAATGAATGGATGGTAACACCACCTGCATTGATCGCTGCAACACCTGTTGGTGCCACGATCGCCATTTTTTTCAATGAATGATCGCGGATATGTTTCAAAAAAGTTGTCTTACCAGTACCCGCTTTGCCGGTAAGAAAAACATGCCGGTTGGTTTGATTGATAAAATCAAGCGCTGCTTTGAAAATGAAATTGTCGTCGTCAAGTTGCATACCGGGTCCAAGTTAGTCGATGGCAACTAAGAAATCATGGTGAAAAAACGGAATAGTGATGTGTTTTTAACCAGATTAATTTTAATTGCCCAGAGCAAGTTTATTGGCTCCAATAACCAACAGCCAAAAGCTAACAGCTGCTCTAAACAGCCAACAGCCTTCCTCAGAATCTCAACTGCAACTGCTTCGCAGAAAAAATCCTCGTTACAATATTGCCTTTTGTACCGGAAGTATTCTCAATATTAAATACTGGTGTTTCATTATACCGCGATGCAATAACCATCTGCACTCCATTTGCATGCGTGTTGAATAATTCTTCTACCAATTTGGGACAATTGTTGTTCTTCGAAAGATGGGATAATATCAGGTGTGACATGTGAGCAGGACGATGTGTTTTGAAAAGTTCAAGCGCCTGCGTATTGGATAAATGTCCATGATCGCTTGTAATACGTTTCTTTAGAACGTATGGATAAGAACCATTCTGTAGCATTTGATCATCATAGTTGGATTCAAGAAATGCTGCATGACATTGACGGAAGTGAGTTACCAGGTTTTCGCAGGGTTTACCAATATCTGTAAATACGCCTACGGTTACATCCTTGCATCTCACTGAGAAACTATAAGGATCTGCAGCATCATGAAATTTCGGAAATGGTGTAATGGTTAATTCGCCAACAGAAACTGATTCATGTGGTTGAAATCCTTTGATCAACGTTTTATCAAGTTTTAATCTTCCAAAACGCAGGGTTCTTGTTGTGATGTAAACGGGTATATTATATTTTTTGGAAATGATGGGAAGCCCGCGAATATGATCAGTGTGTTCGTGAGAAATGAAAATCGCTTTTACTTTTTCCAGTGAAAGTCCAAGCCTTTTTGCTCTTGTTTCCACTTCCCTGCATGAAATCCCAACGTCTACAAGGACAGCTTCACGTGCATTGCCGATATAGTAGCAGTTGCCGTTGGATCCGGAGTTGAGTGAGCAGATTGAGAGGGACATGAATGCTAAGGTAGTGGTTGTTTTTCTCCGATATTAAATTTTACTAAAAAAGCAACACTTCGACAAGCTCAGTGCGAAACCTTAAAAAAAATTGCAGAATCGTTTCATTCTCGATCCTTGGTCTTTACAAGTGATGCAATTCGCCAGCGTTTGCCACTGAGCTTATCGATGTGTTGCCAGTTGCGCTTTACATTTAATGTGTTAGATATTTTATTGACGGGAATCATCTTATAAACTACATGCTGAATGACAGCAAACTGTTTTTTAATTTAGTGGTATGAAAAAGTGGTTTTTCTGTCTTGCCTTATTGTTTTCTGTATCTGCAATTGCACAAGTTGCTCCTCCAGCAGATTCAGTATTGTTTTCAATGGTTGAGATTGAACCAAAGTATAAAGGCGGATTGAAAGCCTGGTCGGCATTTATTCAGAGAAACCTTAAATCAGAAGTTCCGGTGAAAAATGGAGCACCTGCAGGAAATTATAATGTAATTGTAGAATTTGTCGTCGAAGTTGACGGATCACTTACTGAGATTAGAGCGTTGACAAATCATGGTTATGGAATGGAATCAGAAGTTATCCGCGTAATAAAATTATCGCCTAATTGGTCTGCCGGGATAATGAATGGTAAACCAATAAGGGTAAGAAAGAGGCAACCGATCACCTTTGTTGTTATAGATGACTCGAAAAAGGGGAGAAGAAGCGGGGGAGGAGTTGAGTGGCTTGGGGTTGTTAAACGATCGATGGGATTATTTAGAGCAACAGGCAACTAGCAAAAGGCAAAAGGCAAAAATTTCTGATCATGGAAGATTTTTTATTTTATCGACTTCTACAACCAATAAAAATTTCCCAAAAACATTTCGAAGAATAAAGTATTTGCGAAAATCAACCGCGTTTGCGAGTTGCCAGTTGCTAATTAATCTCTTATTTAGACGAAAGCTGAATCTACTAAAAATTTAATTCGCGGTACACACTCTCATTGCCTACCCTGTCCACAGCAGTCACCCGTATTGATGAAAGATTATTTCGTGAATTATTAGCACCAGAAACAAATCGCCGCACTTCAGTAGCCATCTCGCTTTGATTAAGAATTTTATAAGTCCAGTTGTTCCCAAGTTTAGAGTAAACAACGTAATGAAAAACATCTGATGCATTGCTTTGCGTGATCACAACATTCATCGTTGAATCATTTACAACATGCGTTGTGAATTCAGGAGCTGATGGTGGTGTATTATCCAGCCAGGGACTTGCGGGAACAAGTGCCTGTTGGCGATAATGTCCCTCGATCAAAGCTTTTGCGAGACTTGGATTTTTTGTTACATTAAAAATACTCCAGTGAATTACGCCCTTGCTTTGCGGAACCATTCCGCGTGTGATCATGATCTGGCTTAGTGTTTCATTGACTGATCGAAATGCAGTATCCCTGCCAACGTTAATGCCTGGCCATAGGTGCCGGTTCTTTTTATTTTCATTCGCCCACCACCCGAGCAATACTGGAAAACTTTGTGCAGCACGATTGATCGGCCAGTAAAGCTGAGGCGCGAAATAATCGATCCAACCCTCATTCAACCATTTACGCGCATCTGCATACAAAACTTCATGTTGATCAAATCCTGAAATGGATTCTGGATAACCAGGTTTCCATATGCCGAACGGACTCAATCCAAATTTTACGTGCGGCTTAATTTCTTTGATTTCATCATACACTCTTTTAATAAATGTATTTACAGCATCACGACGCCAGTCAGAACGCGATAGTTTCCCTCCGCGCTGTTGGTATTGATAATAGCTCGCTGAATCAGGGAAATCTTCATTCTTATTGTAAGTTGGATAAGGATAGAAATAATCATCAAAGTGCACACCATCGAGATCATAACGTTTTACCAGGTCCCTTACCACTGCTGCTGAATGATCCTGCGTTCCTTTCATCGACGGATCAAACCACCAGTAACCTTCTTTCAAAAAATAAACCAGCTCAGGTTTTTTTTTCACCAGTGAATGATCACTTACAGGTCCACCTGAAACATGGTGCGCACGATATGGATTAAGCCATACATGTAATTCAAGCCCGCGCTCATGCGCAGCATTGATCCAGTATTCAAGAGGATCATAAAAAGGTTCCGGTGCTTTTCCCTGTTCACCACTTAAATAATATGACCAGGGTTCAAGGTCACTCTTGTACAATGCATCTGCCTGTGGCCTCACCTGGAAAATGACTGCATTGAAATTGTGGTTCTTCAAAAAATCAAGGAGCTCGATTGCTTCTCTCTGTTGTTCCGCCACACTCAGTCCTGGCTTACTCGGCCAGTTGATATTCGCCACGGTCGCTACCCATGCAGCTCGGAATTCACGCATTGCAGAAGGCACCGCCGTTGGTGTTGACGTAGAAGTTGTTTGTGAAGTTTGTTGCGGTGTGCTACACGAATGAATAATGATGAGTATAGATAGCAGAGTTATAGTGTTGCGCATATCTGAAGTTACGTAACAGTCTAATTTGAAGGATGATTGGAAATGTGAATCGCTTGTTTCTAAGTTTCGGGGTTTCTCGTTTTCCCACAATTCACGAAATTTTAGCTGTGATGGATTCAGCCTCCCCGCATCGTCTCCCGAAGGGGACGAGGCGGAACATGTATTAACCATGCTGTAATAAATCACTGTCGGTGATGGAGGGTAGTAAATGACTGATAACGGCACTAATAAACTTTTACGAATTATTTTGATGTTCCCCGCCTTGAAGCCTGATGCATGAAGCCTGATGCTTTATTTCGTCAAGACTTTGTTCACTTCCTCTTTTATATATCCATTTTGCAAATACTGATAAAGATTCTTTCCCGGACACGTTGTTTGTTTTGAATAATCGCGATGAGATGCAAGTGTCTCTGCTGGTATTTTATACTTCACCGAAACATGCGCGATGAGATCAATCAGTGATTTTAATTGTGCTGGTGGCACTTCCTGCACTTCAAGATTTCCCAGGCAGGTTATTAACAAATGACCTGTCGGATCATATTCTGTATTTGTTTCACCAACTGTATTTACATGTCGACCTTCATAAATTTTCCCATCCGGTGCAATCAAAAAATGATAAGGAATGTCTGCCCAGTTTCGGTCAGGACCCATTCCCCACACCTGTATGTTTTTGATTTTCCGCGCTGCATCCTCTGTTACTTCGAGTTTTGTGCCTTCATGATGAATGGTAATTCTTACAGGGGTATGTTGTTTGAAAGCCCTCGGTTCGTTTGCTGTCCAACCCGAACGCGGAATGATAGTAATTGCACTACCATCAACAGTCACTTTTTTTGAAGAGGTACAATTTAATGTGATCAGTGCAGCGAGGAGAATGATTATGATTTTCATGAAAATCCGTTTAAAGTCTCGAGATTCAAGATACAAGATTCAATATTCAAGTGAAGGGCAAAGTAAAAGACAAAGAAAAGAAAGTAAGTAAGTTGGGTTTCATGTTGGATAATGGTTGTTGGTGAAAACATCTACAACGGCGGATCATTTTTTAACCTCGACGCTGGTGATAACACCAGCGAATCACCCTCAATCTTACAGTCCTCAATTCTTGAAACTTGTCAACTTAACCCTTGAACCTTATGGACATTGGATATTGGACATTGGCATTATCTTCTTTTACTATTCATATACTTCCCATACACCACTTCACTCATTGGCTTTTCATACACCTTGCTCTCCGCCCATGAAATGACATCGAGATAGGAAAACGATCGGGTCTCGAAGCGATTGTTCTCGAGCTTTTTAATGTTCTTCAAAAATTTTTCTAGTTCTCCCTTGATCTCTTTTTTAGACACCTGCAATGATTTTCGAAGGAATTTGAACATTTCTTCTTCAACAACGGTGAGGTTGTTCATACGCGACATAAACCGGTAAACAGATTTTGTTAATGAGTCGATCAATTCTTCATTGCCCAATTCATAATGCGACATAAGGTGCAGCAAACGTGCATAACATTGCAGGTCCATTCTCAATTCGAGAGGGCCGTTGATGATCCTTTGCAAATAATCAATGCATGATTCATATTTGCCTGCGCCAAAATGCAACATGGCAATCTTGTAATTAAAAACAAGAATGCGATGGGGGTCAACATAAAAAGCGTGTTCGCGAAGTTTCCGCTCAACGCGAGGCACGATCTGTAAACCTTCCTGAAAAGTCCCGCGAATGAGGTGAAGATTTATGCGTCCACTGTTAAGATAAATGGATGTGTGTGTTCTGAAATTATCGTGTTTGGCAGCAAAGGGTGTTTTTGCAAATGCTTCAAATTTTTTCAGCACTTCATCAAATTCGCGGTAGTTGCGCATCATGAAGTGGGCATTCATCAACGTATGCATACCCTTAATGTAATGACCTGTTTCCACACCGATCATTACATGGTCATCTTCAAATAAGTCGATCCATTTTTGACCGTAACGATAATACAATGGATAATCCTGCATGATGAATGCATACCAGCAATAGCTCTGGTACAGGTAAAGCTTTTCATAAAAGCTTTTTATTTCTTCAATGTTCTCAGGCAGACTGCTTTTAAAAAAATTCATCAGGTTTTTCAGGTCAGATTCGTTGCGTGCATGGCCATTGCGGATATACCATTGATAAAGCAGCAGGGCAAGGTTTGAAAATTTGGTAACACGCTCAATGTGCCCACTGATTTCAAGTGCTTCTGATGCGAGTGATTGTGCTCGTTCCGGGGAACTGCGCGTGATATGTAAAGTTTCAATTTTCTTTTCAAGTGATATTACCTGCGCGAGATAATTCAGCTTCTGGTTTACTCTCGCAATCTCTTTTGCTTTTTCGAGGATCTTCAGGCTTTGAAGTTTCAGGCCCTTGTTGTACAATAATCGTGCATAGTCAAGATGTTCACTCAACTGCAGGTCAGTATTATCTGTGGTTTTTAATAACCGCAAACTGGCGAGCACCTGTTTGTACAAATGCGTTTTTAAATTCGCAAGCTGCGTTTTAGTTACACCAGGAAGTTTTTTTAATAAAAGAGATTCATCATAATCCGGAAGCTTGTCAAGTGTATCAAAAAGCTTTACAATTTTTAAATCGCTGTTTGCCGAATTGCGTTTGATATATAGTTTAAAATGCCTTTTCTCCGATTTCTCGAGAGAACGGATCAATTGAAAAAGTGTATCTGCTGCACGGTTGGCCATAATAAGTAAAATCCCCTCAAACCCGCTACCAGACTGCGTTTAACAAATCGATCCCCTGTTTTGGGATAATGAAACTCCTAGAATGTTGATTTGAATCAGGTCAGCAGGAATTTTATTTTCATATAAGAGAACGAAGATAAATTAGTGAGGAGGGCTGAAGAAAAATTAACGCTCGTTCGACGAACGCTAATTAAAGCCAATTGGCACTAATTAATTCTCGGATAGGAGGAACACAAAGGAAGGATAGCAATAAAATAATTTGAATTAGAGATAATACAATTAGTATCAATTAGCGCTCTCTTTTAGCGCTAATTAGCGTAAAAGTTTTCATATGGCAAGCAATCGTTAGAGGCCGACTGTTTCTACAGTTGGCCCTTTCTTTTTACACTAATTGACGCTAATTAATACCAATTAGCGCTAATTAGCGTTTAGTGGCGTCTCGTTTTAACGCATTGCCGATGAAGAAACCGAGGATAGCGCCGATCATTCCGCCAATGAAGAGACTGAGTGCAGTTCCTGATGTGAGGAAATAGGCGATGATGATCCCAAATACAGCAATAAGGATGGAAAAGGCAACCTGACCCTTCACTCTTTGTGATGCAGGGATGTCAGCAGGTTTTTGATAGGGATGATTTTTTCTTTTTCGAGATTCAGGCATCTTTAAAAATACTGATTATTGGGCGAGACTAATAAATGAAGGTCCAGGGTACAAGGTCCGAGGTCCAAGCTAACAAGGTCCAGGAAAGATTCAAGGGGAAAAGAAAGCAAAGCAAGGTTTAAGACTCTTCGTAGTTAACTTATCAAGTCAATTAAAATTTTTCATATTTCGCTCTTACAAAACAAAACAATCCATATGCCACGAGTCCGAGTCCGATGGCAGCAAGGATCAATGAACCGAGTTCATTATTTTCTACAAGGCGAAATGCTTTGCCTGTATCACCCGCTTCGGAAGGGTTTGCATGAATTGCTGCATTAAATAAAAGAAATGCAATGAGTAACCATACAATTCCCCGCGCGACATAACCAATTTTTCCGATGGTGAGAAGAAGTGAATTCTTGTTGTGAAGACTACGCTCATTCACATGCTTTTTATATTTCTCTGACAAACCATACCAGAGTTGATAAATGCCCACACCTGCAATAAACAATGCAGTCGCACCGAGCAACCATTCACCAAATGGTTTGCTGATAATTTCTTTTGCCCAATATTCATTTGTATCTCCATTATCTTTTTTATTGAACATGATTATTTCTATCGCTGAATAAGCAAGCGCGAGATATATCAACGCACTGAAAAAATACCGCACTCTTTTTAATCCATTATTATCCCTGTCTTTGGAAACAGCTGCCAGGATTCTCCAAGCACTGTAACAAATCAAACCAATTGTAATGATCAAAAGAATAACAGTTCCGCCAGGCATTTCTGTAATTGTATTCAACACACCACTCTTGCTTGTCTCATCTTCACGAAATCCACCAATTTCAAAGGCGGCCATAAATGCGAGTATACCTAACAGGGAGTAAACAATGCCCTTTGCAGTTAGACCCAGCATTGCCAGTTTTTCTACAATGGATTTTTTAGTTTGCGTAAGTGACATGGAGATTGTGATGCAAATATCAGCCCACGAGAGGAAGGTCCACGATACAAGGTCCAGGGTCCAGGAAAGTTTCAAGTGATTCAAGGCACCAAGAAAAGGTTCAAGGTTTAGGTTTTAAGCGCTTCGTAAGAAGCTCTTCGAAAAAAAGAACCCAAATCAATTTAGGTCTTCGACCTACAGAACCTCTAACAATTAAAGGTCCACGATACAAGGTCCAGGGTCCAGGAAAGTTTCAAGTGATTCAAGGCATCAAGAAAAGGTTCAAGCTTTAAGTTTTAAGCGCTTCGTATGAAGTTCTACGAATAAAAACATTCTCAAATCAAGTGGAGTCTTCGACCTACAGAACCTCTAACCTCAAACTTCTAACCTCTAACTATTCGGGACCTTTATAGTATGAAGCTCTTCCCTCCAACACTTTCTTCCACTGCCTTTGATGGGATTCCTGCCACTTTTTATCCTTAAAAATATTCCAGTTCACTTTTTTTAATTCTTCACGAATGAAATCTCTTTGTTCAGGATGTACAAACAGAGGATGTAGATAAAACCCTTGAGGATCCTGGGTTATGTATTTCCAGAATGACATGAAGTCGATGTATGTGGTGTCGAACACTTCTACTTCATCTGTTTTATCATTGTATGTACTGTGGTTGTAATAGAAATGAATTCCATTCTGATCAGAGATCCTGTAAAGTGAACCGCCTGATTGGGGAGAGCTGATGTCGAAGTATAATTCTTTCATTGGACAGGATTTAAGGATTGGTTAAGGAATACAGGATTTATGGATTGGTGAAGGATTATAGGATACAGGATTTTGGGATTGGTTAAGGATTTACAGGATTTTGATTGGGGCATTAGGTGGTTGTTTTGTAAGCGACCTTGTAAAATTTTTCGAGTTCGGTTATTTCGTTTGGAGTTAGTGGTTCGTTGTTGTCAAATTTCATTTTTAAAAACAGTACGCGTTTGTGCTCGGGAAATTTTGAAAGAATGGCATCGATCAGTGCTCCTGCATTATCATCTTTTTTATACAATGGTTTTGGTGGTGGCGGTGCAGATTTAAATTTTGTCGGCTTTTTTAAGATCACTGCTTCAAGTGTTGCGAGTTTTCCCGGAGGAATTGTTTTGAGGTTTTCTACTTTATTATACAATCCTTCCAGTTGCTTTTTACTCAACCCCCCACGATCCTGGTATTGAAAATTCAGGCTGTTTACAAATTTCGAATTCGGAAACGCTTTCACTGCAGCGTGTAAAATATCCTGGATCACATCAACCTCTGGCTTTTTGCGTTGCTGCATGAACATCTATTTCTTAGTGGCGGTGTTTGCACTCATTCTTCTTCCGATCAGGTAACCAGCTATCGCTCCAAGAAGTGTAATGACAACAATCGTCACTTTATTGGTAAACAATGAAAGGGAAAATATTAAAGCGAGCACACCAAAAACAATGGTGGTAATGGTAGCCAGCGAACCGCTTTGCTTTTTAGAAAGTGCTGATCGTCTCGAAATTATTGGCGGGCGGGTAATTCGTTTGCGGGCCATGGTTGAAGTTACGCATAGTTGGTTGGAGGTTGGAATAGGTGGAATAGTTGGAATAGTTGGAATGGTTGGAAAGGTTGGAAAGGTTGAATGGTTGGAGGTTCTTCAGGTCGATCAATCGTTTTTTGTTGTATTTACCTGTGTACCGTAAGTGCCATTCTTCTTTTCAGCCGATTACATTGCAGAATCAGATTTTGCCCGTCAAAGCAACCTATTTCTCCGTGCAATCCTGGTTTAATCCTCCAAATCCGTGTTTATTATGAAAACACTTCAGTATAGGAAACCTTGAATCCTTGCTTGATTTTTCTTTTCTTGAACCTTTCCTGGACCTTGAGCGCCTGGAGCTTGGACCTTACCCCCAGGTTCTTTATTTTGCGGACCTCTATGAAACAGCTAATTCTCCTCAGTTCAATCTTCACCATTATTATAATTGGATGCGAAAAAGAACCCGATGAAGACGAACGTGTTTACAACGAATGCAAACTAAAGGCATTTTACGTGATCGGTGACACGTCAGAAACGGCTACGTATTTTCATTACAATAGTGCGGGATTGTTAACCTTATTTGATGGACCGCCGAATGCTGCACCCATTACTTACAATGGAAACGTGGTAACAATTGATTGGGGTGGTGGACAGTTTTATCGCTATTACCTCGGACCAGATTCTCTTGCAACAAGCAGTGCAAGATGGGTGGGTGGTTTTATGGCGGATACTACTTTTTATTATTATGATGCCCTGGGCTTCATGACCAAGGAAGTGAGTTACAATACTTCATTTGGTAAGGACAGCACGATCTATACTTATATGAACAACAACCTCACCCTTTTCCAACGATTTGGAAATGGCTGGTCGGAAAGCACGAGCGCTTCCTATACAAACATCCCTTCCAAAAGCTGGTTTGATGCATACCTGGTAGGAAGACCAGTCGGCTATTATTTTCCATGGCTCGGCCGTCGTTCACAACATCTTCCTGCATCGGTAACTCGCATGGGAAATCAACCTGAAAACTACTCATACACGATGAATGCCAGTGGATATATTTCGAGGTATAAGTACAGCAGCGCGGGGTTTGAGGTGAATTATAGGTTGGATTATGACTGTCAATAAACCGCGAGCCTTGAGCTGCGAGCTTCGAGCTCTGCGAGACCTCGTAGGATTTTTATATTTGAAATTTCATTAAGGCTGTGAGCGTGGTAGTTTCTAATTATAAAAATTCTTCTGTTTGAAAAATTTTTATAATTATTATTCTTTTTGTGGTGCAGTAGAGCCTTATAGATAGGATTACACTTAACCCAAGTTTAGTATTCTTCGAAACTATAAACGAACGTACTCAAAGCCTAAAAAGTAATCTCTAATTTCCAGAGGGCCAAGTCGACTCGGAGCAGCTCGCGGCTCGAAGCTCAAAGCTCGCAGCTTTTCACGGTCCAATCATTGCATTTCCCAATAAGGATGCTTATTTTGCAGCATCCAATTACCCTGAGAAAAATGAAAAATCTGTCCCTCCTTCTCTGCGCAAGCATTATTATCCTTCAAACATTTTCTGGTTGTGAATCTGCTGCAAGAAAACCTGTGGCGGAAAATGAACAATCGATGAAGCCGAGCCCGGCGATTGAAGTGAAAAAAACTTTTGCTCATGCGTCCACCATTTTAAGCCGTAAACAAGTTCCCGTTCTCTGTTATCACAACGTGCGTGATTACCGTTCATCGGAATCACAAACAGCAAGAACATATGTGGTGCCGGTGAATGTGTTTGAACAACAAATGCAATTGCTGAAGGATAGCGGGTACACTTCCATTTCACCCGATCAATATTTTAACTACCTCGCATATGGCGATGCACTTCCTGCAAAGCCCGTAATGATCACTTTCGATGATACCGATGTTGATCAGTTCACCAACGCAAAACCCATTTTGGACAAACACGGATTTAAAGCAACATTTTTTATCATGACTGTTTCGCTCGGTCGCCCGGATTACATGACCCGCGAACAGGTGAAACAATTATCTGATGAAGGCCATACCATTGGGAGCCATACATGGAATCATAAAAATGTAAAACAGTTTGAAGAAGCTGACTGGACTATCCAGATTGACAAACCTTCTCAGACTCTTGAAAAAATTACAGGTAAAAAGATCGAGTATTTCGCTTACCCATTTGGTGTGTGGAGTAAGGATGCCGTAAAAGGTATTATGGCAAAAAATTTCAAAGCTGCCTTCCAGCTTTCTACAAAACGCGATGATGAAAATCCTTTGTACACAATCAGAAGAATTATTGTTCCGGGTAGCTGGAGTATGAAGACTTTCCGTAATAGTGTGCTCACAAGTTTTTAATTTTACTAAATAGTCACATAGGGTTGACACATAGTTTGCGTCATAGGCTATTTGTATCTCTGCTATGTATTTACTGTGGCTATCCTGCTTAGTCAGCGGGACAAGTTGTGGCATCATTCAAAAGCTCTTCGCTTTACGATATCTTTTAGTCCGCGCATCATTAATTCTTCCACTCCAATTCAAACCAAAACCAAAATCATATTGATTTCCTTCTGAATCGGTATGCACCTGCATGTCGTGCGGGATGTCTTCGAATTGTAATTCAACAGTCTTCATGCTTGATGGCATCTGTACTGGCAACAGTGCAGAAGGTTCAGCATTGCCAGAAATAATATCAAGCAAGGCCTGGTGCTGCACACCAAAGTTGACAAGGATGGCATTAACCTGTTTTTCAAATTCTGCAAACACCATGGGATTACTTACATTAATGGAAACGATTACTGGCTTTCCATTCATCGCAGCTTTTGTATCTAGTATCAGTTGCAAATCTTTCGTATTCGACGCTGTAATTGTTTTGTTGTAGTACGATCGGTTTGTTAATCCGGGTTCGATTGGCGAACCGGCAGCAATGCTTTGTTTTCTTGCATGCTCTGCCTTATATTGTCCATACTGCAATGTGATAGGAACATATCCATTGCCTCCACTCTCCTTATCTGATGTTTCATAACCAACTCCTGGATCAGGGCTGTTGACAAAAACAATTGCAACATCAGCTTTTGATGGATCATCTGTTACATTAAAATATTTTTTTACTATGTCCATGTTCACTGGATAATCAACTTTTTCCTTACTGATATTTCCAAACCAGTCACGACGGGGAGGAAATGTACGTTTAGGAATGTATACTGTTTTTCCTTTTTGGAGCGGTAACACCTTGTTTTGATTTTTCAACAGCACAACTGATTTGAGTTGTGTGTTGTAGCCTGCATCCATATAAGCAGGATTTCCAACTGTTTTATTTGTTGTCGCTACATCCACGTAGGGATTTTCAAAAAGTCCAACGCGAAAAATATTTTTTAATAGCCTTACAGCAGATTCTTCAAAACGTTTTCTCATAAAGGTTTCACCCTGTTCTTTCACGCCGATCTGGTATGCTTCGATGATGGGTCCTGCCTGATTATTTCCACCAAATTGGTCGATGCCTGCCATCAGCGCTTTATAGTGACGTTGCGCGATTGTAAGTGTTTCCACTCCCCAGGGTTTTCCCGCAAATACATCTGGCGTTTTTCCTTCATCACCTGTGATCATCCAGTCAGTGCATACCACACCTTCATATCCATATTTATTTCGCAGCAGGTCTGTGATGATAAATTTTGAATAGGCATTTGCAACATTCTCATTATATTTTTTATCCTGGTCAAATGAAATAGTATAATAGGGCATGATGGCGGAAGCCATTTTTGTTTTGTTGGAAAGTTTTAATGCACCATTAATAAATGGTACGAGTTGAATATTGAATCCTTTTCCGGGGTACACTGCATACATACCATAATTGAAATGTCCATCACGTCCGCCCTCTTCTGGTCCACCACTCGGCCAGTGTTTTGCCATTGCATTTACACTGCGAAAACCCCAGCCATCATTTATTTCATCTGCGCCGAAAGAAGTTTGAAATCCATCAACGTACGCACGCGCCATGTCAGCAGATAAATTTGGATCCTCACCAAATGTGCCATTTATTCGATTCCATCTTGGTTCGGTTCCCAAATCTATTTGCGGAGAAAGTGCTGTTGTGATGCCGAGTGCACGATATTCTTTTGCAGCAATGTTTCCAAACAATTGAACGATACCCGGATCGAATGTGGCCGCCAATCCAAGTGCTTCAGGCCACATTGAAATTTGTCCACCTGCTCCTGCATTATATTCCGTGCTTGCAACAGCCTGGTGTCGTGGATCCGAACTGTTATTTGCGGGAATACCAAATCCCAATCCTTCAACAAATGATTGCACATTATTATTCCAGCGAGCTGCCACTTCGGGACTTTGCACTCTTGTGATCAATACATGCCGCAGGTTGTCATCTGTTAAAAACTTTTTCTGCTGGTCTGTTACATCCCAGGCATTCATGCCGCTTTCAGCAAGCGGTTTTCCTCCATACGTACCTGCACCAAACCCGCGCGGATTCGCAGGTACTGACTGATGACCGCTGTACAACATTAATCCTGCAATCTGTTCAATCGACATTTTCGAAGCAAGGTCCTTTGCACGAATGTCCACAGGCAATCTCCAGTCCTCATATTTATCAAGCTGGTTATTTTTATTGAGGTCTTTGAATGCAAGTCCACCAGTAGAAATGATTTGAATGCCTGATTGTGTGGAATAACCGATTGTTGCTCCATTCGGGTTTTTGATGATGCGGATATTTTCATCTACCTGGAATTCCTTCCAGGTTTGTTTTTGAGAAAACGAAATGGAGATTGCAATTGTGGCAAGGAGCAGAAGTGAACGGACCATAAACGGCAGTTTAATTGTTCAAAAGGTAAAAAATTTGGTGGATCAAAACTCCGGCATAACTTTATGTAACCAAGTGGTTACACTATGCAATTACGACGAGATG
>CAZCKF010000028.1:0-14815 GCA_964499155.1 uncultured Chitinophagaceae bacterium | reverse complement strand
ACCACCATTGTTTCCAAAAAGGAGTTGCAATGGTAAAACTGTGGGAGGCTGCTTTGCCAGGTTCTCCATTCCAGCCAATTGTCCTTACTTCAAATGTGTATTCACCAGGAGGAAGACTTGCATAATATGCTTCGTGAATATTTTCAGGTTTACTCCAGCTTGTATCATTACTTCCTTTCAATCGGTAACTGTAAAGTATTTCCTGCTCGTTGATAAATCCAAGAGCGCTGAACTCAAATCGTGCTGTTGTCTGATTCGACTTTAAGGATATTTTTTCTAATGGGTAGGATATTGTTTGTTTGTTATCAAGCACACCATAACTGCTCGATAGCAGTGTTGCCTGTAAAGGAGAAGAGCTTTGTATATTCTCATCTTTAAAATGGGCAATGCCCCTGTTAGCAAGACATACCCATTCATCTTTCCCGGTAGAAACAATCGATTTTATTTCGGCAAAAAAATTGACTGCCTTGCTGAAATTGAAAGCACGATAACCAGATGATTCTTTTACAAGTTTATCGAGACCGAGGTAAGTTCCAACCCAAATATCGCCAGTCCGTGTTTCGCCAAAACTAAGTACCCAATCAGACATCAAACCTGTCTGGCGGTTGAAATGTTGAATTGAAAAATCATTGGATCCTGTTGGTGTCAGACAAAACACACCATTATATCTCGTTCCTATCCAAATATTATTTTTACTGTCCGCAAACAAACTTCTTATTGGTTTGTCTTTTATCGTCTGGCTCATGTCATGCACTTCATAAGAATTCGAATTCCCGGATTTTACAGTGATTCGGAATATCCCCTCCATCCATGTACCGGCCCAGATAACATTATTTTTATCAAGGACCAGGCTCGTGATACGATAAGGAAGGATCTTTTTTGTCTGAGAACCGTCTAAAACAAACAGTCCTCCAAATGCTCCCACAAAAATTTTTTCCTTCGGATGTTTCACAACATAAATTACTCCTTTAAGGGCGCTGTCATATTTCTCAACTGTACGTAGTGTGCTTGTTGAAGTTTCAATAATCCCCGTTTTATTTGAAGAGTGTATAAGCGAAACATTATTGGAAAACGGGACCGAATAGACATCGGAATTACTAATATTTACAAATTCTTTTTTACCTGGAAAAAAGTACTGAAGCCCACGATCAGTTCTCAATAGAATTTTACCTCCTGGTGTTGAATAGATCGAAATGACATCATTTTTAAATTCTTTAAATTCTGTATTGTAAAAAATTACATGGTTTTTTGAAACCCATTTCGCAAGACCCAATGATGTACCGATCCATAAATTATTTTCTTTGTCACGGTACAGTGTATTGATCATTGCAGATGGTAAGCCATCCTTTTCGTTATAAATATGAAAATTTCCGTCAGGTGATAAATGCACAAGTCCTGTCAGCGTGCCAATCCAGAAACTGCCATCATTATCTTCTAATATTGATGTAACAGCGGCATTATTAATCGGGGGAACATCAAATGAAGGAGGGAGAGAAGAAAATGATACAGGTTGCTCCTTGTCTAATGGGAGTTCTAATAATTTCAAACCTTTTGTTGTACTGGCCCAAAACCTCTTTTTGGAATCCTGAAAAAGAGAATAGAAATAAACATTGTGCGTATTGATCAATGAATAAGATTGAAAGTCTTTTTTGAAGATTATTAGTTTGTTATCTACGGCATTACCCAATAACAGGGAATCGTTGAGTGATACAAAATGTCCCAGCGGTGTGCCCGTTTTTTTCTGTGGTGGCTGAATGACATTGTAATTTTTGTATTCATAAAACCCACTTGAATCTGTTGCGATCAACAGGCGATTATCATAACTTACCCAGGCATTTGCGGCACTGGTCACCATTAACCTTTTTACAATGCTGCCATTTTCTATAATATCGATGGCACCATTATTTTCGGCAACCAGGAGTTTTCCATCAACCTCTATAATCGAGTTGATGAAATTATGTGAAAGCCCATTTGCAGTAGTATAATTTGTGAATTTGTAGCCATCATACCGGCTTAAACCATCAAAGGTTCCTACCCAAATAAAACCTTTCGAGTCCTGGTAGATATAACGTACAGGATTTGCGACAAGTCCATCACTTGCTGTGTATGTTTTGAAATTGAGTGATTGGGAATTGACTGCAAAAGAAATAAAAAGCAGGAAAGAGAATATGATTCCAGTTGGTTTCAAGAAGTTTAAATTACATAAATCGATTAGATTTTTTGATTCAACCACAATCAAAAAATTTATTGGAAAAAATCTCTTTTATATCACCCGATAGTGTAATTAAATGTTGGATAAACTGTATGAAAGGAAGATAAAAATGAATCTAGAGATCAAGTTGAGTTTATATACCCAACAGCTCACTGTCAAATAATTTGATGTATAGCTGAAAAATAAATATGCTGGGTTACTTTAATATGGATACTGGTAATTATTGAGGAGGTCAAACTTGGGACTTATATCATTTCCATTTATTACTTCACTTGAATCTTGAATCTCTCTTGAGTCTTCTACTAGTTGAGCTACTAGGATTCCCTGCCTGCGTTACGCAGTCAGGCAGGGAACCTGGACAGAGTTTTTTATTAAATTTTTTTTGGTGGTTGAGCTACTAGGATTCGAACCTAGACAGACAGAACCAAAATCTGTAGTGCTACCATTACACCATAGCTCAATCCTGTAATCCTTTCAGATTTGGGATTGCAAAAATAGGCTGAAGGGGCTTATTACCCAAATGAAAATCAAGGGGTTTTTAAGCTTAAAGTATGCAAAAAGGCCCGCTACGGTGACAAACTTGAATCTTGAATCCTTAGTCTTGAATCTTGAGTCTTCTCCTCAGCGTCTTCTCTTTCTTTCAACTGCCGTATTTTATCCAGCGCTCCCGCCACAACGTCGCACATGATGGTATACAATGCGCCCTGTCTTGGATTGGCATAAATAAATTCAAGTGCCTGGTCTTCATTGGGAATGACTGTGGTTGGTACCGAAGCATTCACCGATTGAATTCCTTCCTGCAACAGTTCAATGATCTCTTCGGCACTTCTTCCGCGCAAATTTTTGTCGCAACGGATGATGATCTCATCAAAATATTTTGCTGAGATCTGGCCAAGTTCGCGAATGTCTTCATCCCTTCGGTCACCCGTACCTGATATGACGCCAACCTTATACGGATAATCAAGCTTGCTAACAAAATCACAAAGCAGTTTTAATCCATGCGGGTTGTGGGCAAAATCGGCGAGGAATGTATAATTTTTAAAATGAAAGAAATTTAATCTTCCCGGGGTTTGTGTGGATGATGGAACAAATGTTTGCAGTGCAACTCGGATATCTTCCATGGGTACGTCACGGAAAAGGTAAGTGGCGAGTACGGCAGGCAATACATTGTTGATGTTGTGAACAGCTTTTGCATCATAGGTCAATGGAATGTCCTTTGCCATAAGGACGCGCAGTTTCCATGTGCCTTTTAATATGGTTACATAACCATTTTCATAGACAGCGGCAAGTCCGCCTGATGCACAATGTTTTTTTATGCGCGCATTGTTCTCATCCATACTGAACAATGCAACATTGCAATCAAGTCCCTTGCGCATTTCATACACCAGGTCATCATCTGCATTCAATACCGCATATCCATGATCAAATACAGTTTCAGGAATTACTGCTTTAACCTTCGCCATTTGTTCAACCGACGTAATACCACCTAATCCGATGTGATCGGCAGCAACATTGGTAACGATTCCCACTTCACAATTCCGAAATGACAGACCCGATTTTAAAATACCACCGCGTGCACATTCAAGCACAGCAAAATCAACGGTTGGATCTTTTAATACAAATTCAGACGACACAGGACCCGTGCAATCACCTTTCATGATCAACTGATTTTGGATATACACACCATCTGAGGTTGTATACCCAACTTTTTTACCGGCAGTTTTTACAATGTGAGCGATGAGTCGTGTGGTGGTTGTTTTTCCATTGGTACCTGTAATAGCAATAATGGGGATCCGAGCATTTTCTTTTTTGGGAAAAAGCATGTCGATCACTGGTTCAGCCACGTTTCTTCCAATTCCTTCAGATGGATCAATGTGCATTCTGAATCCGGGAGCTGCATTTACTTCCAGTACCGCACCTCCATTTTCTGAAACAGGCGAACGAAGATGCCATGATATCGATGCCACAAATGTCAAGGCCAACGATGCGCGCAATTCTTTCACACATCATGATGTTGGCTGGATGAACTTCATCAGTAACATCTGTTGATGTCCCCCCTGTACTAAGATTGGCAGTTGGTTTCAGTAAAACTAGTTCACCTTTCGGTGGAACAGTTTCCAGATTATATCCTTTATCATTCAGCATCTTCCAGGTGAAATCATCCACTGTTATTTGTGTCAGCACTTTTTCATGCCCATATCCGCGGCGGGGGTCTTTATTTGTTTCATCGATTAATTGCTGGATGGTTTTTTTCCCATCACCTGTTACACTTGCGGGTGTACGCAATGCTGCGCAAATGAATTTGTAATTAATAACCAGCACCCTGAAATCGAATCCTGTTATAAATTTTTCCACGATCACACTGCGCGAATAGCGTTGTGCACCTTCGAGAGCTTTCAGAGCCTGTTCCCAGTTCATGATGTTTGTCGTCGCACCTTTTCCATGATTCCCATCAATGGGTTTGATCACTGCAGGATAACCAACAGATTCAATAGCGTCTTTTAATCCTTCTTCCGAACGAATGATTACACCCTTCGGTACAGGAACTTCAGCACGACCAAGCAGGTTTTTTGTTTCTTCTTTGTCACCTGCGATATCAACAGCAATTGAAGACGTGGTACTTGCTATGGTTGCCCGAATGCGTTTTTGGTTAACGCCATATCCAAGTTGAACGAGTGAATATTTATTTAGCCTGATAAAAGGAATACCTCTTTTTGCTGCCTCATCAACAATACAACCCGTTGATGGTCCCAGGCGAGTTTCTTCACGAATCTCGCGTAGTCTCTGAATGTCAGCACTAAGATCATAGGGCTGATCATCGACTAAAGCACGTGCAATATCTACAGATGCTCTTGCAGCATATTTTCCAGCTTCTTCTTCCATGTAGTCGAAGACAACATAGTATACACCGTCCTTTTCGCCAGTACCACGTGTTCTTCCAAAACCGCAATCCATGCCTGCAAGAGTTTGTAATTCGAGTGCAATGTGTTCGATCACATGTCCCATCCAAGTTCCTTCATCCACTCTTTCAAAAAAGCCACCCGGTGTACCCACACTGCAACGGTGTTCATACAAGGACGGAAACATTTTTTCCAGTCTCTGCCTGAATCCCGGGATTTCATTCGTCGGCCTCTTTTCCATTTCCTCAAGATCAAGCTTCATCTGGATCAGGTACGGCCTGCGCACGCTCCAGTAATTTGGCCCCCGTAGCACTTTCAGTTCAAGGATTTGCATGCTTTTTTGTTGAATATGAAAATTAGTGTGATTCTATTTGATTTCAAGATTTCATCCCGGTTAAACCGGGTTAGTATTTCACGATTATTTCCGTAGGATTTCTGAGAATGTTATGCAATGCAAACTACAAGATTACTCTTATTGAAGTTGTAACAACATACCTTTTTTGAAAATGATGGTTGTTTGTAATCAACAACATTCCCACAATTAGCCTTACATGCTTTTAAGACAGGCTGGTTTTGTATACCTTTTCCGCATGAAAAAACCAGCCATCCTCTTATCCATCCTTCTGTTCTTTTTTACTGCTTTTGTTAATGCACAAAATGTCGGGATCAATACCAATTCACCTGCGACAACACTCGATGTCAATGGTGGATTTGCTGTACGACCGGATGCAGTGAAGATTACTTTGTCTTCGCTTGTAACAACAGTGAATGTTGCAAACAAGTCGTATGTAAAACTCACTTCAGACAATGATACTGCTTCGAAACGATTGATCAATCTAACACCAGGGGTTGCAGGACAGACTCTCGTAATCGAATTTGATGGCGTGGGTGCAGCTATGTTGTTGCAGGGTACTACACTTTCAAACAATGGAAAAATATTGATCAACGGCAGTTTTGTCTTTAATGACCGTTCACTCATTTATCTGATAAGCGATGGTACTGACTGGAAGGAAGTGAGCAGAAGTTCCTACAGCAATGCAAGTACAACCTACCAGGTAAATCCTGGAGACAGCATCACGGTTGTAATTCCTCCCGGTGTTACAAAGATCAGAGTTACACTCTGGGGTGCAGGCGGTGATAATGGAACATTTGCAGGAAGTCGTGGCGGACACGGTGGATTTGTCAGAGGTGAAATCAATGTTTCCGGTGGTGAGCAAATAAAAGCTTATGCAGGTTTGACAGCTATTTCTACTCCTGCTGGTATTGCGGAAATGTCATTTATAAAACGCGGAACGCAATACCTCGCGATTGCAGGTGCTGGAGGAACGGCAGGTGGTTATTTAAATGATCGTGGAAATGGTGGTGATGCTGGTGCGGTTGGACTTGCCGGCGTCGTTATCAGCAATCCACGTGGTGGCTCTGCTGGTGGAGGAGGTTCACAGGTTGCAGGTGGCGCCGGAGGAAATGCAGGTGCTGGAGGTGTTGCAGGAAATAGCGGAACATCACTCAATGGTGCAGACAATATTGTATTTCTTTCTGGTACAGGTGGTCAGGGATATTTTGGAGGTGGCGCATCAGGTGTTTTCCTCTTTTTTCCACCCGATTCTTATGCAACCTGCGGAGGCGGTGGTGGCGGTTCAAATTTTATCGGCGGATTGACAGGTTCGATCATCAATAGTAATGCTGTAAATCCTTCTTCACTTTCAAATCCATTCAACGTTCCATTACCTACTTCACATGGTATTGGGTATGGATATGCATCACAGTTTGAGGGTGGGAATGGCTATGTTGTCATTGAATTTTTGTAAATAATTTCACCAGGTAAAACGCACAAGCTTCAACATTCATCCGTGTCGAACCTTTCACAACAATTAGAAAAGCATTTCCGTGATGTTTATTTCGGGGGGAACTGGACAGCAGTGAACCTGAAAGAGCAACTGGAAAATGTATCCTGGCAACAGGCAACAACAAAGGTGAGTGGTTTGAATACCATCGTTGCACTGGTCTATCACATCAGTTATTATGTTACAGAAGTTTCAAAAGTGCTCGAAGGAAATCCTTTGACAGCGAGTGATAAATTCGCTTTCGATCATCCTCCCATTCAGTCCTACAATGACTGGGAGAACATGAAGAACAAACTCTGGAAGGACGCTGAAAAATTTGCAGCATTGATCGGGCAATTACCAGAACAAAAACTCTTCGAAGATTTTTCCGAAAACAAATACGGAACCTATTACCGCAATTTGCAAGGTATCGTTGAGCATACGCACTATCATCTTGGACAGATCGTGTTGATAAAGAAGATGCTGGCGAAGGGATAATGAGAGGTGAGTGGTAAGTTGTGAGTAGTGAGTGGTGAGTGGTTAGAAAAGTGAATAAAATAGTGAATAGTGAATGCCGTACTACAGGTTGCGAAGATTCATTATTGTTGTACCTAAAACAATTGATCAATTTAGATAAGAAAGTGGGTGCCTTTCTACAGGTTGTTAAATGTTTTATTGGCTAAAGAATGACTGATAAATCTCTTTGGATCTCCGCACTGACCACTGCCCACTGCTACCATTTCTCGATTTTCTCTACCTTTCTATAAACTATCTGCCATGCCTTTCAATCGCCGTTCCTTTCTCAGCAGAGCCGGAGCCCTTTCTGCAACAACCATTATCGGGTCCATCACTCAACCAGCGTGGAGCAGGAATTTGAAAAGTGTTTTACGAGAAGCAGAAAACATTTCACCCGACCAGCTTGCAACGGAAGAGGATTTCTGGTATTATGTGCAACAGGCATTCACTGTTTCACCGGGACTGATCAATTTAAATAACGGCGGTGTGTCTCCAGCTCCCAAAACTGTGCAGGAAGCAATGAAACGTTATTATGATTATTCGAATGAAGCGCCGAGTTATTATATGTGGAGGGTGATTGACCAGGGACGGGAGCCATTGCGCAATAACCTTGCAAAACTCGCGGGTGCTTCTCCGGAAGAAATTGCAATTAACAGGAATTCATCTGAAGGACTTGAAACAATCATTTTCGGATTACAATTGAAAGCTGGTGATGAAATTGTTTGTGCAAAACAGGATTATCCCAACATGGTGAATGCATGGAAACAGAGAGAGATTCGGGATGGGCTAAAACTCGTTTGGATCAACCTTGAATTACCAAGTGAAGATGATAATTACATGGTAAAGCAATATGTGGATGCATTCACTACAAAAACTAAAGTTGTTCATGTAACACATACGATAAACTGGAACGGGCAAATATTACCAGTCAGCAAAATTGCTGATGAAGCACACAAGCGAGGAATACAGGTTGTGGTAGATGGTGCGCACAGCTTTGCACATTTTAATTTTAAAATTCCTGACCTTCATGCAGATTATTATGCAACAAGCCTGCACAAATGGCTGTATGCTCCGATCGGAAGTGGAATGTTGTATGTAAAAAAAGACAGGATATCCTCACTTTATCCAATGTTTGCAACCGATAATCCTCTTAAGGATGACATTCGAAAATTTGAACATTTGGGAACCCGACCATTTTTCATTGAGCAGGCAATTGGAAAAGCCATTGAATTTCATGAAATGATCGGAAGTGAACGAAAAGAAAAGCGGCTTCACTTTTTGAAAAATTACTGGTTTGAAAGAGTGAAAAATATTCCGAAAGTAAAATTGCATACCTCATTCAATCCAAAATATGGTTGTGCCATTGGAGTAGTTTCAATTGATGGCAAAAAACCATCTGAATTAGACAGCTTCCTGCTGGATAAATACAAAATTCACACTGTCGGCATCGAATGGGAAAATATAAAAGGGGTGCGCGTTACGCCAAATGTGTACACTACTACAAAAAATCTTGATCTGCTGGTGGAAGGAATAGAGAGGTTTGCAAAGCAGTCGTGAGTGAACAGGCAGTGGGGAGTAGGCAGTCGGAAGTCGGCAGTACTAATTTGAAGAGCGAAATTCGTTTTGAAATCGCATATCCTTTTTGGGTTTTAAAAATTTAGATTGAGTTTTCGAATTAAAAAAAAATTACAAAATATTAGAGACTATTTCTACCGACTCACCACTCACTACTCACGACTCACGACCCACGACTGCCCACTCCTTTTTTCTCCACATATTCACATACTGAAATACATCGCTAATGCGTTAAGTGTGTTTCGTTTAAATTTGCTAAAGTTCAAAACCCCGTGAATGTACCATCCGAAAGGAAAACTTATTGCGATAGGCGGAGCTGAAGACAAAGGAACAGATCTTGAAAAAGGTGAGATCCACCGCAACAACCTCAATTTTTTTGAACTCGGTATTCTTCGCCGCCTGGTAGAAGAAGCCGGGGGATTTGGCTCGCGCATTGAAGTCGTTACTACTGCATCAATGATCCCCAATGAGGTTGGAAACAATTACCTGAATGCATTTGGCTGTACCAATGTGGGAATCATGCACATTCGTACGAGACGCGAAACTCAGGATGATGAATTGCTTGAACGCATACGTCATTGCGAAGCGGTAATGTTCACTGGCGGAAACCAGATGAGACTCAGCAGTGTTTTTGGAGGCACCGAATTTCTTAGAATTCTGCACGAACGATATGAACAGGAAGATTTCACCATAGCCGGTACCAGTGCAGGTGCAATGGCCATGAGCAAGACCATGATCTATGAAGGCAATGCAACAAGAGCTCATTTGAAAGGTGAAGTAAAAATGACAACAGGACTTGGTTTTGTGAACAAGGTCATCATTGATTCACATTTTGAAAAACGAGGAAGATTTGGAAGACTTGCACAATCTGTTGCAACAAATCCTGCCTCTATCGGTATCGGACTGGGAGAAGATACAGGCATGCTGATAACAGGTGGTGATAAAATGGAAGCCATAGGAAGTGGACTTGTCATTATTATCGATGGACATGATATTCAACATTGCAACATTGCAGATATTCCAGACGGAAATCCAGTTAGCATCGAAAATCTGAAAGTGCATTTCTGCGAAAAAGGAAATGGCTACATTATTTCTAAAAGACAATTCCTAATGGAAACCTCTGAAGGAGCGGTGATAAAAAAGCAGGTAGATATAGAGTAAATTTTTGATTTTTGGTTTTTGATTTTTGATTTGTCTACAAGTATCGAAGACTCTGTGACCTGAAAATTCCTGCAAGTTTCTAACAAAGTCTCCTACAGCCAAAAGCAAAGATTTTTGGTTTTGGTTTTTGATTTGTCTACAGGTATCAACGATGCGCTAGATTGAAAATTCCTGCAAAGGTTCTAACGAAGGCTCCAACAGCCATCACCACAACAGCCCACAATAAACAACCTACTCAACCGTCACCAAATAATAATTCTTCTTCCCTTTTTGCACCAGCAAATATTTTCCATGCAACAACATCCCTTCATCAACTTTTGTTGCAACATCAGAAATTTTATGCCGGTTCATGCTGAGACCACCGTTTTGTACCAGCTTTCTTGCCTCACCCTTGCTGGGAAAAATATTTGTCTCGGCCAGGAATGAAACAATATCAACGCCCTCGCGTAACCGGTTTTTGGAATAACCCGATTTTACCAATCCTTCGATTGATTGCAGATCTTCTTCAGACATTTCTTCAGCAGGAGCATGCTGGTTGGCAAAAAGTTTTGCTGTTGTATCCAATGCTTTTTGTAATTCTTCATCTCCATGCACAAACCTGGTAACTTCTTCAGCCAGCTTTTTTTGGAGTATCCGTGAAGCAGGATTTTTGGAATGTTCTTCGGTCAGGGATTTTACTTCAGGTTGGGTCAAAAGTGTAAATATGCGTATCCATTTTTCAGCATCTGCATCTGATGCATTGAGCCAAAACTGGTAAAACTGATAGGGTGTTGTTCTCCCCGGGTCAAGCCATACATTGCCCTGCTCGGTCTTCCCGAATTTGCCTCCATCAGATTTTGTAATTAATGGACAGGTAAAAGCAAAGGCTTCTCCGCCCGCTTTTCTACGAATCAGTTCCGTACCTGTAACAATATTTCCCCACTGATCACTGCCACCCATTTGCAGTTTCACTCCCCGGTTCTTAAAAAGCCAGAAAAAATCATATCCCTGCACCAACTGGTAGGTAAATTCTGTAAAACTCATTCCCGAATCGCCCTCAATTCGCTTTTTTACGCTGTCTTTCGACATCATGTAATTAACTGTAATATGTTTTCCGACATCCCGGATGAATGATAAAAAGCTGTAATCGCGAAACCAGTCATAGTTATTGACCATTTCGGCCTTGTTGGGTTTTACTTCACTAAAGTCCAGGTATTTTTCAAGTTGCTTTCTGATTCCCAATAAGTTGTGTTGTAATGTTTCTTCACTGAGCATATTTCTTTCTTCGCTCTTAAAACTGGGGTCTCCAATCATTCCGGTAGCTCCACCCACAAGGGCATAAGGTTTGTGTCCTGCTCTCTGTAGGTGAACAAGTAGGAGTATCGGCACCAGGCTACCAATGTGCAGAGAGTCAGCAGTGGGATCAAACCCAACATAACCGGAAGTCATTTCACGCCCCAACTGGTCTTCAGTTCCAGGCATGATATCCTGGATCATTCCCCTCCAACGCAGTTCACTTATCAGGTCCATGTTTCAATTTGGGCAAATGTAAAGCAGAAAAAACATGCGTTAAATATGCAATTTATCCATAACCTGTTCGTTTTCAACAGTCATCTTTATTTACCCAAGTACTTAGAATTTGGGTTTTCAAAGATTATTTTTGCAGGTGCATCCAACCCTTATGAAAAACAGTCATTTCTATTGCTTATCCGAAAATTCGTCGAATGAAAATTTCCAGACCTCTGATAGCCGTTGTGTTATCTATTCTTACTCTTCCTGCCTTATCACAATTCCGGAAATATTCTAATGAATTTTTGAATATTGGTGCGGGAGCACGTGGCCTTGCCATGGGTAGTGCCCAGGTTGCTTCAATCCAGGACGGTACCGCAGGTTATTGGAATCCTGCAGGGCTTGTTGGTGTAAAGGATAATCCGAATTTAAATCTGATGCACGCCGAATATTTCGCAGGCATTGGAAAATACGATTATGCCAGCATCGCATTTCCACTTAAGGATAACAAAAGAACCATTGCAGTAAGTGCATTGCGTTTTGCAGTGGATGATATCATGAATACTTTATTCCTCGTGGAGCCAGATGGTTCTATAAATTATAATAATATCCAGGCTTTCTCATCTGCAGATTATGCATTCATTTTTTCACTTGCACAACAATTGAAAGAACGTGGGAACAAAAACATTCATTTCGGCGTCAATGCAAAAGTGATCCATCGCAACGTTGGAAAATTTGCGAAGGCCTGGGGCTTTGGTCTGGATGCAGGGGTGCAGATATTCCAGGATAAATGGAAATTCGGTCTCGCGGGCCGCGACATCACCACCACGTTCAATGCGTGGTCTTTTAGTTTTACAGAAAGAGAGAAAGAAGTTTTATATCTCACGAATAATGAAATTCCCGTTAAGTCAACCGAGATGACAGCTCCAAGACTGGTGTTTGGCGTTGCAAGGGATTTTCAAATTGGAAAAAAAGTTAACCTTCTTGCTGAGGCAAACGTTGACTTCACATTTGATGGCAAGAGACATAAATTGATCAGTTCAAGCCCAGTAAGCGCTCATCCGAAGACCGGTCTCGAATGCAACATCAACAACGTGTTTTACCTCAGGGCGGGAATCAACAATTTCCAGAAAGCGCTTGAAGACGGAGATACATTAAATCAGAAAAAAGTATGGATATATCAGCCCTCTGCAGGTGCAGGTTTCAGGCTGTCGAATGTTACGATTGATTATGCATTTACAAATCTTGCCAATCAATCCAACCCATTATTTACGCATGTCTTTTCTGTTAAGCTTGACATGATAAGCAATAAGAAAACTAAAAAAAGTTAATCCTTACCGGAACAATACATTTATATGAAACGAATTTTACTTCTGTTATTTATTTCAATCAGTGTTGCTGGCTTTTCGCAGCCATACAACAATGAGTGGATAGATTACAGCAAAACCTATTATAAATTCAAGATCTATGCGGCGGGGCATTACCGCATTACAATGGCCGGATTGAATTCGATCGGTCTTGGTAATACTCCTGCAGAACATTTCCAGCTTTGGAGAAACGGCGAACAAATTCGTTTGCATACGAGTTCGGCATCAGGACCTCTTGGCCCAAGCGGATACATACAATTCTGGGGAGATATCAATGATGGTAAAGCAGATAATGTTCTCTACCTGAATCCGGATTTTCAATTAAATGATAAATGGAGTTTGCAAACGGATACGGTGGCATTTTTTCTAACGGTAAATCCGGTAGTTGAGGAAAATCTTCGTTTTACTGTTCAGCAAAACGATGTCGCATCAAACGTATTACCTGTAGAACCCTATTACCTGCATAAAATTGGAAATTATTTTCGAAACAGGATGAATCCTGGGAATGCTGCTGTAGTGGGCGAATATGTATACTCATCAGCATACGACAAAGGTGAAGGTTGGACCTCTCAGGAAATTCAACCCGCTACGCCTTTAACTGCAACACACAATAATTTATTTACATATCCAGGCGGTCCCGATGCACGATTAAAGATCAATTTATCAGGAAACGCCATCAATACGCGAGCATATCGTGTTGATGTAAACAATGATTCGATTGGTGGACAGGTAATGGATTTCTTCAATTATGTAAGAGATGACATTACTTTCCCACTTGCAAAAATTGCAAGTAATACAGCAACGATAAAAGTTATCAATAACAGCCCCGGTGTAAACGACAGGATGGTCGTGCACCAGTATGAATTGATCTATCCAAGACAATTCAATTTCGGAGGAGAAAGATTTTTCGAATTCGAACTGCCTGCTAACAGCAATGGTAATTATCTCGAAATTTCGAATTTCAATTATGGGGTTGCTGCACCGGTGTTATATGATTATTCTAATGGCGATATATATGTCGGAAATATTTCAACTCCGGGTATTGTCAAAATTGCATTAAAGCCATCTTCGGTTGATCGCAAGCTTCGTCTTGCAACGATGGATGGAACTTTCCTCTATTTCGTAAATCCTGGGATGTTCCAGACAAGAAATTTCATTAATTATTCTTTGCCTGCAAACCAGGGCGATTACCTGATCATTTCTCACCCGAGACTTTTCAATGGTGCCAATGGAACAAATCCTGTTGAAGATTACCGGGCATACCGCGCGAGTGTGGCAGGAGGAAGCTACAATGCGAAATTGTATCTGATCGATGAACTAGTTGACCAGTTCGGGTTGGGAATTAAAAAGCATCCGAATTCAATCAGGAATTTTTTACGATTTGCAAGAGCTACTTATCCTGTAATGCCAAAAGGAGTATTCCTGATTGGTAAAGGTGTGCAATACGTGCAATACCGAACTTACGAGAGTTATAATGATATGGATGGTCTTGCGCTTATTCCAACTTTTGGCCAGCCTGCATCCGATATTTTACTTTCTGCCGATCCTGGTTCTGCAATTCCGCAAACACCCATTGGCAGATTGTCAGCCATCACACCTGCAGAAGTTCAGATCTATTTGAATAAGGTAAAAGAATTTGAAAATGCACAAAAGAACCCTTCACCTCTGATTGAAGACCGTGCATGGATGAAGAATGTTGTACACGTTGTGGGTGCGAGTGATCCAACCCTCGGAACCCTGCTTGAAAATTACATGAACAAATACAAGCAGATC
>CAZCKF010000027.1:4019-14823 GCA_964499155.1 uncultured Chitinophagaceae bacterium | reverse complement strand
AAAGGATGATCTAATTGTTGTCTGGTTCTTACCTAACTCAATGGTATCCCTTACCTATCCCTTATGTAAGACTTATATTACCTTATTCGGAGAGCAATATAAGTATTGGAATTTTGGTATATTAGGCTCTAACCCGATGAGAAAATTCCTTATTATTTTTTGTTTGCTTGTTTTTGCATTTGCAAAATGCAATCCGCAATGGAAAAATGAACCTCCTACGGTTGAAGCCACTCACGCTCCAATAGGAATTGGAACATATTCAGAAGGAAAACAATTATTTATACAATATTGTAATTCATGCCATCTTGTTGGAAAAAAGATAAATTACCCTCCTGTTTATCACATATTTGAAAGAATACCCAATTCAGAAGACTATTTTATACAATTTATTCAGGATAGCCGACTCTTAAAATTAAAGGGTAATCCTTTTGCATTGGAAATGGAAAATGTATTTAATTCAGATTATGAACATCACTTTGTGGATAGTTTGTCAGGCAACGACTATAATAATTTGATTACATATCTGAAAATTACCCTAAGAGAGAATGGCTATAGAATTAATACAAATTAAATGCGATGGGATATTTCAGTGGTTTTTTGTTATTGATCATACCCGTAGTATGTTATACACAAATTACAACTCGTAGTATCCGTGACAAATCCACGCACACTACAATTCCGTACGCCACAATTAAAATTCTCAATTCACCAAAAGGAGAAATCGCAGATCAGGACGGTAAATTTTTACTAGATATCCTGGCGACCGATAGTGTCTTAATTACAAGCGTCGGATATACTTCCCTATTGATTACAGGGCGTGAAATGTCCTCACAGGTTTTCTTGGATCGTAACCCTGCCCTGATGCAAAATATTGTGGTAAGGGAATCAGTACCAATCAGAAAATTGTTACTCGGAAACGGAAAAGATCTGGTTGATAAAAATTTCCGTTGCCGCTATACCGAGAAAGGCGCTAAGGATAACTGCTGGCCATGGGGCCCATCAGACAGAAAGGAAGAATTCGCAGAGAAAATCATTTTACCAGATTCAAATAAAATTTACAAGCTTCAGAAAATTTACATTCCAACGCGCAAGCGTGACAAATATGGTCCTCTCCTGCTCAGGATATATGAATCAAATGAGTTTACTGGTTTACCCGGCGAAGAAATTTTTATAAAAAAAATAGATGTTTCATCTAAAAACATCAGTAAAAACAAAGTCGTTGTTGATTTTAGTACGGATAATTTTTACCTAAGAAATAATTCCGCAATTTATATAAGCATTGGCTGGCTTCCCGGAACATCATTCGCAAATGATTTTACAACTATTGCACTTGTGGAATCTAAACATGACAATACATATGCGCGAAGTTTGTTTGGAGCTTACATCTGGTATTCCTTGGGAAGAATGCGAAGCAACGAAGGAGTAGAGAGTAAGATCAACACGATGTATGCGGTGGAAGTGGAAGAACGGAGGGATAAATAGTTGGAGGTTGGAAGTTGGAGGTTGGAGGTTCCTCAGGTCGAAGACTCATCTGGAAATAGATAAACCTTAAAAATTGAAAAAGGAAAAACTTATATTTCATAATATGCTACGAAGCAGAAATCCTCAAATCGGAGCGACAGCCTGCAGCGTGAAGCGGAATTTCAAAAAGAGTAAATGAACTTCACTATTTACATTATTTTTAATGCCACTACCAGACTAACGAATAACCTTCTATTTGGAAAATGAACTAAGACCATTTTGGAAAATTCAATTTGAATTCAATTGGAAATTCGGACTGTTCCTCATTTTCATTATTTGCATTCCGCGATTTATCCTGGTATTGCACGCGAATGCAACAGCGAATTACAGTTATATCGGAATGGTGATGGTCATTTCAGCCCTCGCACCGTTTATCTTTTTAAATAAATTCGGAAGAAGACAAATTGGGTTAAGGAACCCTCAGAATATCAAATGGATCGCTGGCGCGGTTATCATTGGTTTGGCCTTTAGCTTTCTTCTTTTCTTACTCGGGAAGTTATATGGAGAGTCATTCCATAACTGGTACATTTATATCCGGCAGTCGTATAATATCCCTCCGGAAATAAATCAAAAGGATAAAGCCATTCTGTTTTCTATTATGGCCTTAACCGGGATGATCTTTAGTCCGATCGGCGAAGAGTTTTTCTTCAGAGGAATTGTTCATGCGAGCTTTGCTAAATCGATTGGAGAGAAAAAAGCTTCGCTGGTTGACAGTACTGCTTTTGCTCTAACTCATATTTCTCATTTTGGGCTTGTGTTTATCAACGGAAAATGGAAATTCCTTCTCGTTCCATCATTAATATGGGTGTCATCCATGTTTCTTGTCAGCCTGTTATTTTTCCTATGCAAAAAGAAAACTTCTTCCGTTTGGGGTGCAGTCATTTGCCATGCGGCATTTAACCTGGGAATGATCTATTGTATTTTTTACCTTTTGTGAAAACAACTTTGCATGTTGCCAATTGCCAATTGCTCATTTAATTTTACAACCTCAATTTTCAAGCCATGGCCACCATCGGTAACACTCCACTCATCAAACTCGAAAGACTTAAAGAAAAAGGTGCTGCAGACATTTTTGTCAAAATTGAAGGCGCCAATCCCACGGGAAGCATGAAAGACCGGATGGCCTATTCCATGATTGATGGAGCAGAAAAAAGAGGACAGTTAAAACCAGGTGGTCGCGTTGTTGATTATACCGGCGGTAGTACAGGAAGTTCGCTTGCAATGGTATGTGCAACGAAAGGATACAAAGCTCATTTTGTTTCGAGTAATGCTTTTGCAAAAGAAAAGTTGCAAACGATGGAAGCATTTGGAGCTACACTGGAAATTTTTCCAAGTGAAGATGGAAACATATCAGCCCCTCTTATTGCGGCTATGGTAGCAAGAGCAAAAGCATTGTCACAGGAACCCAATACTTTCTGGACTGACCAGTTTAATAACGAAGACAACAAACTGGGTTATCATGCAATGGCAAAAGAGATCATTCGCGATCTGGGTAATGACATCGATGAATTTATAATGGGCGTTGGTACAGGTGGAAGTTTTTCAGGCAATGCGGAAGTGCTCAAAAAAGAAATTCCAGGAATTCGTTGTATCGCAACTGAACCATTTTACCTGCGGGCACTTTCCGGGGGTGATATTTCAGGCAAACATAAGCTTGAAGGAATGGGCGCTGGTTTTATCCCATCCATTTGCCGGCTTGACCTGGCAGATGAGATCATGCAGATCAAAGATGAAGATGCATATGAAACCGCAAGAAGACTGGCCCGTGAAGAAGGCATTTTCGGTGGTGTTACTTCCGGCGGAAATGTTTGGGCTGCAATGCAGCGTGCAAGAGAAATTGGAGAAGGAAAGAAGATTGTGACGGTTATAGTTGATTCGGGGTTGAAGTATTTGAATGGAGATCTGTTTAAATAGTTGGAAGTTGGAATGGTTGGAAGAGTTGCCCGCCCGGATGACTCAAGTCGGACGGGGAATGGTTTCTTTAGTTCGAAGATTCACTATTGATGAGTTAGAGGTTAAAAGTTAGAAGTTAGAGTTCTTAATTCGAAAATTCCCAAGTGAATTAGACATTTGAATATCGAAATCATTGTTATGAGTTGGGAATTGCGGTATAAAAACTACAATCACTATTTTGGAAAGAGTGCATGCAGCGTGTAGCATGAGGCGCAGTGCATGTTTCTGCGCACTAAATTTGAGCCCTATTATTAGTCCCCTAAAACTTTCATAATGAGAAAAATCGTTGCGGGCTTTGCTTCAAGCCTCGATGGATATATTGAAGGTCCCAATGGAGAAGCTGACTGGATCACGATTGATGATGAAATTGATTTTGCGGAAATGATGGCGCGATACGATACTTATTTTTATGGAAGAAAATCTTACGAAGTGATTGCAAAAATGAACAGTAAACCATCTCCGAAAATTAAAAATTATGTTTTCTCCAGTACACTTCAATCGGTCAATCCTGGTTATGATCTCATTAAGGATAATATCAAAGAAAATGTTCTGCGCATAAAAAATGAGCCGGGCAAAGATATTGCTGTTTGGGGCGGAGCCAGTTTGTTAGCCTCTCTTCTTGATCTCAAACTTGTTGATGAAATTTCTGTCGCTGTAATTCCAGTTATGCTGGGCTCTGGGAAACCAATGGTGGAGATACTTAAAGAAAAAATAAAACTAACACTTGTTTCAAGCAGGACTTATAAAAACGGAACCGTAGCATTAACCTATAATGTCAATGAGTAAGTTATTTTTCATTTTACTTATGTTCATTTCAGGCTGTATTACTACTAAAAATAAGTCTTCCTCATACTGGAAAACTCAGCAATACAAATTCACATTCTCAGATGTCAAAGAATTTGTAAGCGACAGCATTTTTGTATAACAGAAAATGATTTTTCGTTCAATGTCCAATGTCCAATGACCAATGTCCAAAGGGTTTGTAATTAAAATCAAAGGGAAAAACCTGCCGTGAAACCAGCCAAATTTTTTTTTAAAAGATCTGGTACCCGGCAATTCAAAGTTGAAACAGGTTATTCTGATGCAGAAAAATGGTCATAATTATAAACCATCCACGCCAATCACTGATGATATTGTCGAAAATGATCGGTTAGCAAATGATCTGCGTGGTTTTGGAATTCCTGGAATCATTGTACTTGTAATCATCATCTTTTCAGGTACTGTTATGGTTGGAAAAATTTCTCTTCCACTCGGTGCAATCCTCGTGCTGATCTGGACAAAACTTTCCCTTACTCCATGGTCTGCTATTGGTTATACAAAACCCAGAAGCTGGTTCATTACCATTATAACTGGAATTGCATTTGGAGTGTTATTTAAATTATTCATGAAGGCATTGATCATGCCTCTACTGGGAGCAGATTCCGTCAACCAATCATATAATTATCTTGTTGGAAATAATGCATTACTTCCTTTTGCTATCTGGGCAATGCTTATGGCAGGATTTGGAGAGGAAACAGTTTTTCGAGGTTTTTTATTTGAACGACTCAGCAGACTTTTTGGCAAGGGATCGTTTTCAATGATGTGGACCATTCTGATTACTTCAACTATTTTCGGACTGGGTCATTATTTCAACCAGGGATGGTGGGGTGTATTGCATGCAGCAATCTTCGGTGTTGTTTTCGGAATAATATATGCCAGGACGAAGCAGTTGTTCATGCTCATGATTGCACATGCATCATTCGACCTGGCAGCCCTGGTTATAATTTATTATGACCTTGAAAAGGAAGTTGCTGAACTATTTTTTAAATAATAAATATTTGTTCTTATAAATGATTTAAAAAGAAACAATCAAATTATCCCATGACCGATAGTTCCAAACTTATTTTGATTAAAACAATTCATACTGTCATTTGGGTGTTCTTCAATATTGTGATCTTTTATCTCTTATATGCCGTGATCGTGAACAAAATAGACAAATGGGTCTGGATCTGTATCGGGTTGATATTGTTAGAAGGCATGATATTACTGGTATTTAAAAAGATTTGTCCCGTTACACTTATTGCACGCAAATATTCAGATTCCCAGGCTGCCAATTTCGATATCTTTCTTCCCAACTGGCTTGCGAAATACAACAAGGAAATTTATACAGTAATTGTTCTGATAGCGGTTATAATTCTGGCTTACCGTCTTTTATCTTAAAACTTAATACCTTAAAGCTTTATTGAAAATATAGTATTGAGCAATGAAAACTGAGCATTTCGCATGAATGTATGCATACCTTTTATGGGCGTTCCCAACATTGCAGAAACAATCGCATGGTATGAATCCATTGGTTTTACCTGCACCAGTACAAATCTTAAATTGAATCCAGGTGATGAGTTAAGCTGGGCAGAACTCGAATACAAGGGTGCTTTGATCATGCTAAGCTATTATCCATTCCCTTTGAATCAACCGGTGAAATACCTTGGATTGTATTTCAGTTTCGACACACTGGATGGTATGTACGAAAAACTGCAGGGAAAAGCTGAGATTATAGAAGTGCTTGATAATACAGTTTATGGCAGAAAAGAAATCGTGTTCAAGGATCTCAATGGTTTCCAGGTAATCTTTTCAAGTGAACCAGATGCATGATAGATTAACCACCATTTTTAAAAACGGTCAGGATAAGTTTAAATCTTCCATTGGGTACTATTTGACTTGATCTGTTAGCTCGAATAAGAATTCCCTGACCCGTCAATAGTGTAGTTGCTCTACCATCGATTTCTATTACTGCACTGCCATCAATTACCTGTGCATACGTGTCGTAAGGCGAAGTCTGTTCATTCAATCCTTCGCCGCTTTCAAAGGAAATGGCATCAATTGAGCCTGTTGCTTTTTTTAATATTGACTTACTAACGACACTGTTATGTTCGTACTCGATAAGTTCAACGATAATCCTTCCTTGTTCTTTATTAATTTCACCATCCCTGGTTGGCAATTTCTCAAGTTTTTGGGTGTCCATTTTGAAATTTTTATACTATGTGTAAGCAATACAAAGGTGGGTTACTTAACTGACGATATGTTGTATAATTCAGGGAAAAAGTTATATGATCATATGTTTTTCAACCCGTTCACGGAGTTCAGCATTCGTCATTGGCACGAGTGACTAAATGATTAAACGAAACCACCGGTTGCAATTCTCTTTTTATTAAAATATAAAATGATTTATGAAACGGTTCCTGCTATATTGTTCAATTTTTTTCTTTACGATTGCGTGCAACTCAAATTCAAAAAATGATGTTTCTCAAATTAATGAATCTATAGTCGGGACATGGAAATTGACATCCGGATCTTTGACAGAAAAAGGAAATACAACTGTAACGGATTATACAAAGAATATTTCTTTCATCAAGATCATCAACGAAAGTCATTTTGCATTCTTGCAACATGATTTGAACAAGGGCAAAGATTCCGCGGCATCCTTTGTAGCAGGTGGCGGGAGTTATACGCTTAAAGACAGTACCTATATCGAAAATCTCGAATACTGCAGTGCAAGAGACTGGGAAGGGCACCAATTTACATTCACATTGGAGTTGAAGGGTGATTCATTAATTCAAAAAGGAAGGGAAAAAATTGACAGCCTTGGCGTGGACAGACTGAATGTTGAGCGATATGTGAGAGTCAAAAATTCTTCAAAATAGATTTGTATATTACCACCCCTATCTAATTAAAACTAATATGAGATACTTTGGATTGATCCTGCTGTTTTTGTCTTTTGGAATTTTTTCATTTGCGCAACAAAAAGAACAGGACCTCGTGAAAGCGGCATTTGAAAATTATAAATCAGCTATTCTTAATGACAAGGATGCTGAAGCCATTAAATATGTGGATTCCCGCACCATCAAATACTATGATGAAATCAGTGAAAAAGTGCGAAAGGCTGATTCACTTGCCATCGAAAAGTTTACAATCCTTGATAAAGTAATGGTGTTCTCTGTTCGCCACAGGGCAACCCGGGAAGACATGCTGGGGTTTGATGGTAAAAAACTTTTCATGTTCGCCATAAGGGAAGGAATGGTTGGAAAGAATAGCGTGCAAAATAATGGTATTGGAAAAGTGACCATAAATAATAAACCAACACCACTTGATTTTCATTTTTATAAAGAAGACAATCAATGGAAACTTGATCTTACTGCTCTTTTTGAAGTTTCTGAAAATGTTTTCAAAGAAATGGTCGAGGGCAGTGGTCAGTCGGAATCAGAATTTCTTTTTACCATCCTTGAATCAATTACCGGAAAAAGACCCGGCAATGAAATCTGGAAACCGGTATTGAAATAACAATACCTGTGACATGAATAAATTTATTTCAGCTATAAAACTGCTCCAGGCAGATGAAATAAAATCAATTGTTCAGCAACAACCAAAGTGGCTGGACTGGCAGGAAGCTGACGGTAAAAATGCATTGCATTATTTATGTGGAATTGAAATCACAAAAAGGGCAGGAAAAGAAACTGCAAGTTTGGAGATTTTGAAATACCTGCTCAAAAAGGGAATGGACATCAATGCCGTCCATCAAATCAAAGAAAAAGATTGTGTTTTCCCGGCAACACCTCTTTGGTATTCCTACGCAAAAGGGCGCAACAAAAAACTATACACTTACCTATTAAAGCAGGGAGCAAATCCCGGCAATTGTATGTTTGCGATAGCATGGAATGACGACGTTGAAGCCGCCAAACTTTTTTCAAAATATAGCGCCACATCAGGAAGTGAACATTTCCAGGCCGCATATTTTTGGCGCAGATACGAAGTAGCCAACTGGTTTTTGCAACAGGGCGCGGATATTAACTATATCGGTGAAGATGGATACTCTGCACTCATGCTCGCTGTAAAAAGAAAATCAGGTCCAGAAGAAATCAATGATTTGTTGGCCAAAGGAGCAGATCCATTTAAACAAAACAACGAAGGAGTTTCGGCGCATGCACTTGCAATAAAATCAGGACAAAAAAAAGTTGCCACGCTGCTTAATAAACAAATAGTCCCTGCATGAAATAAAGTATTGTAGAATGAAAAATAATTTCACTGATATCGATTCATATATTGCGCAATTTTCAAAAGAAATTCAACAAAGATTGAAACAGCTGCGAAATACCATTCGTAAAGCTGCGCCCAAAGCAGAAGAATCGATCAAATATGGCATGCCCGCCTATGTTTATCAAAAACGTCCACTTGTTTATTTTGCTGGTTATGAAAATCACATAGGTTTTTATGGATTACCTTCTGCACATGAAGCATTTAAAAAAGAGCTGTCTGTTTTCAAAGTGGGAAAAGGATCGGTTCAATTTCCTCATGATGAAAAATTACCTCTCGACCTTGTTTCCCGAATGGTAGAGTTCAGGACAAAAGAAAATGACGAAAAAGCTTTGCTAAAAAAAAGTGCAGCAAAGAAAACTGTAAAAAAAGCATCCAGGTGATGAGATTATCTTTTAAACCAACACCCATGATTAAGTACTTCATTCCAGCATCAATATTTTTTATTCTTTTATCATCATGTTCAACAAAAACAATTAGCTCCAATCCAATTCCGCCCTACAAACCAGAATCTCAGGCATTGCATGATACGCTCGCTCGTCTTGACAGTATTTTCTTTGATTCTTACAACACCTGCAAACTCGATGTGTTTGCATCATTTATTGACGAGGATATAGAGTTTTATCATGACAGAGGAGGATTGTCCACTTCCAAGCCTGGACTTGTTGAGTCGATAAAAAATAATATCTGTAATAAAGTCACGCGAGAATTATTACCTGGCAGCATTGAAGTGTATCCCATCCCGGATTATGGCGCGATTCAAATGGGTTATCATCGTTTCTTTAACAACCAGGAGAAGGAAGCTGGTTGGTCACGGTACGGCCGATTTATCACGATATGGCACAGGAATAATGGTGCATGGAGGATTTCGAGGGTGGTCAGCCTGCATTAAAATTCGAAGTGAATATCTATTCAATTAACTGAATACCAATTAAAAGACCATTTGTTTAAATAATCCCGGTAAGTAGTATTCTTTCACATTTATAAAAGTTTATTTTAGCGCATCTTCTTTCCCACCCTTGTAATTACTGAATTAAGCCCGTGTCCTGTCCATCATTAAATCTTTATAAATGAAGTCAAAATTTTTACTGCCAGCAGCAATTATCATTTTATGGCTGCCGCTTTCCTGCGAAGAAAAAAATTCGGTTGTATCAAAAGAGCTGATTGGAGATATGGATCTCAAGCGCGGTGAATTAATATCCTGCGGCAATCAGAAATATGGTACCCTCGATTTTACCATTTCTGCCACCGGGGCTGTTAAAGACCAATTTAACCTTGGCGTCAAATTGCTGCATTCATTTCAGTATGATGAAGCAGAAAAAGTTTTTACCAAGATAATTGATCAATCACCCGATGTCGCAATGGCATATTGGGGGGTAGCTATGAGTAATTACCATCCTTTGTGGACACCACCCACTGCTCCAGAATTAAAAAAAGGCAGCAAGGCGCTAAGCATTGCTCAGTCAATTACTGATAAGACCCAACGTGAATCAGATTATATCAACGCGCTTGCAGCATATTTTTCGGAACATGACAAACTTGATCACAAAGCCCGCACGTCGAATTATGAAAAGGCGATGGAGAAATTAAATGCTACTTACCCTGAAGATATTGAGTCAGCGATATTTTACGCGCTTGCACTCAATGCTGCAGCTGATCCAACGGATAAAACTTTTGCAAAACAAAAAAAGGCTGGCAATATCCTGAATGGATTATACAATAAACTTCCTGATCATCCTGGAATCGTTCATTATATCATTCACACTTATGATTCACCTGAACTTGCTGAATTTGGTTTGGAAGCAGCAAGGAAATATGCTTCTGTAGCCCCGGCATCTTCGCACGCATTACACATGCCTTCACACATTTTCACACGACTTGGATTGTGGGATGAATGCATTAATTCAAACAAAATGTCTGCTGAATCTGCACGCTGCTATGCAGAAGCTGCAGGATATAAAGGTACTTGGGATGAAGAAATGCACGCTCTAGACTACCAGATGTATGGATACCTTCAAAAAGGTGATAATACGGAAGCAAAAAAATTGCTGGTGTATTTTCAGACCATTCAAAAAGTATTTCCAGACAATAATTTTAAAGTTGCATATTCTTTTGCAGCCATTCCTTCCCGCTATGCATTGGAAAATAAATTGTGGAACGAAGCGGCAAATATGAAATCACACGTTCAGGGTTTTCCCTGGGATAAAAATCCATGGCAGAAAGCGATTATCCATTTTACACGCGCTCTGGGTTCAGTAAACAC
>CAZCKF010000027.1:3064-4001 GCA_964499155.1 uncultured Chitinophagaceae bacterium | reverse complement strand
TATGACTGCAGCCAATACTGAACTAAAGGAATTAAAATCATGTCAGGAAAAACTTACAGGCATGAAGGATACTTATAAAGCCAACCAGGTTGCAATTCAAATCAAATCAACAGAAGCATGGATCAGCTTCAAGCAGGGAAAAAATGATGAAGCACTTCGACTCATGAATGAAGCCGCAGACATGGAAGATAAAACAGAAAAGCACCCGGTTACTCCCGGAGAAGTTGTACCTGCAAAAGAACTACTGGGTGATATGCTTATGCAAATGAATAAACCTGCAGAAGCACTTGTTGCATACGAAGCTGATCTGAAAAAACACGCAAATAGGTTCAATGGTTTGTATGGAGCAGCACTTGCTGCAGAAAAATCAGGTAATGCTGACAAAGCAGGAACTTACTATGAGAAATTGTATACGATTGCTAAAAATGTAAATTCAGATCGTCCTGAAGTAAAAAGAGCAAAGCAGTATTTGAATGCTGTTGCAAAAAATTAATTTATCAGCACCGTCCCCTTCGGGATAAGGTGCTGGGAGTTAATTATAACCGAATTCCCCGGCTCGTCTCTCGCAGAGGACGAGCCGGATTTGTTTTACACTCCACGCCTCGCCTCCCGCAGGGGATGTGGCGGGATAATTCGAATAATTTTCTTTCATTTGATTTATGATAAAATTGGTCCGCACCAGCTCAGATAATCCTGATTTTGTTTCGCTCGTTAAACTCCTCGATGCCGATCTCGCAATACGTGATGGAGAAGATCATTCATTCTATTCTCAGTTTAATAAGATTGACAAACTCAACCATGTTGTTGTAGCATATGAAAATGATAAACCAGTTGCATGCGGAGCCATCAAGGAATTCGAACCCGGAGCAATGGAAGTAAAAAGGATGTTTACATTACCTGAAATGAGAGGAAAAGGACATGCTGTGCAAGTGTTACG
>CAZCKF010000027.1:2012-3054 GCA_964499155.1 uncultured Chitinophagaceae bacterium | reverse complement strand
AGCATTGGAACAATGGGCTGCAGAATTAGGATATGCCAGATGTGTGCTAGAAACTGGCAAAAGACAGCCGGAAGCAATTCAACTCTACAAAAAATCCGGTTATGAAATCATAGAGAATTATGGTCAATATGTGGGAATTGAAAACAGTGTTTGTTTTGAAAAAAATGTTAGAGGTTAGAGGTTTTTAGATCGAATAATCTTTATTTATTTGTTGCCTGATTATAGCCGAAACTTCCAAAGAAGCGCTTAAAGCTTTAATCTTTCTTGTTGCCTTGAACATCTTATATACTTTCGTGGACCCTGGACCTTGTATCCTGGATCTTCAGCAATAAGTAATAACAAATGATTGAAGACTTCGAATTGATATTTCAACAAGCAGTCCATTTCATTGATGCAGGAGATCAAGCAAACCTTAAAAATCTACTCGATACTCATCCTGAACTCGCAACAATACGTTTAAAGAATCCGGGCAAATGGTTGAGTGATCAAATCGGTCCGGCGCTCAAAAGTTTTTTCAAAGATCCATACCTGTTGTGGTTTGTTTCTGAAGATGCAGTACGTAACAATACACTTCCCCCCAATATTGCAAACATCGCTTCCATTATTATTCAAAAAGCAAGATCTGAAAATGCAAATGGTTTGCAGGAGCAACTTGATTATGGGCTTAAGCTTGTGGTGTGGTCGTGGGTTGCGCGAAAGGCAGGAGTTCAGATTCAACTTATCGATGTATTTGCAGATGAAGGAGCAGACATAAAAGGCTGCGCAAATGATGCACTTGTTAATGGAAATTTTGATGCGGCAGCACATTTAATTCAAAGGGGAGATAAAATAACATTAGCTGTTGCTATTGCGGTTGGAGACTGGGAGAAGGCAGATGAACTTGTAAAATCTGCAACTACATCAGAGATACAGTACAGTCTTATCGTTGCATGCCTTCATGGAAAAACAGAAGCTATCAGATGGCTGATCCAACATGGTGCTGATGTAAACAAACCCAGTAAAGATTTCTATGCGCATGGGACGCCTCTTCATCATGCTGTTT
>CAZCKF010000027.1:0-2002 GCA_964499155.1 uncultured Chitinophagaceae bacterium | reverse complement strand
TCTTGAATCGGTGAAATTCCTTATTGATTCCGGAGCAGACCTGCATGCAAAAGATACAGCTTATGATGGTACACCGCTTGAATGGGCAGAACATGGTAATTATTTTGCAATTGCTGATTATTTGAAGAATCTGATGGTTGGAATGGTTGGAATTGTTGGAATGGTTCTATAGGTCGAAGAGTCATTATTAGTTTGTAACTGGTTTATTGTTGTCGGCAATCGAGTTTTAGATTGAAGATTGTTGAAGACATCTACTTTTTTGTCAATCCCAGTTCGTTGAGATTTGCCATTTAATATATTCTTCTTCATTTATGTATGGCCCTCCTTTTCTACTCGAGAATCCAGTAAATTACAATCATGATCATCTCCGCCTCCCTCAACCATAACTTTTCCCAAAATCATATCGTTCTTCAAACAGACGGCAATAAAAAGTCAATTGAAATTCCAGTAAAACAAAACGGTCAGGGTTCAGCTGTGAATGGCGGTGAATTGCTTTTTCTTGCATTGGCTACCTGTTGTTGCAATGACCTTTACCGCGAAGCCGCTCGGAGGAAGATTTCGATTCATTCGGTGAATGTTTCCGTTATTGGAGAATTTGGGGCGGAGGGCCAAGCTGGTGCAAATATTTTTTACAAAGTAAATATTGAATCGGATGCTTCCCAGGATCAAATCAGGCAACTTATCAGGGATGTGGATCAAATTGCTGAAATTCACAACACACTTCGAAAGGGAGTACCAGTGAAATTGCAAAACATAGACGATAATTAACCTGGTAATGAATTATTTGAATAAGCTTATTGCTGACATTGAATTGCATTCAGTCGAAGGCATTCGTGACTGTTTCCGTAAGGGTGTTGATCCCAACCAAACTTTCAGGAATGATCCCCTGATCTATGAACTAACGAGTGAATACACCAGGAGTCCAAACTTCAAAGAATGCGTCAGAGCCTTTGTAGATCAGGGTCTCAGAATGGAAGACAAAGCACTCATGTTTGTCTTGCTTGATGATGCTGCTTCACTGGAAACAGAGATAGACAAAGTTCCATCCCTTGTTCATAAAAAATATTCCCTTCGTTGTGCATATACACAAATGATCGATGTAAACCTGTTACACATTTGTGCAGAATTCAATCACGTGGCCTGTGCAGAAATTCTAATAAAAAATGGTGTGGGTGCAAATGTGAAAGCAGGTGTGGATGAACATGGATTCGGCGGACAAACACCCATCTTTCATACTGTAAACCAAAATGGTCACCAGTCAAAGGAAATGCTGTATTTCCTTTTGGCAAACGAAGCGGATTTGAAGATCACAGTTCCGGGACTTATTTGGGGAAAGGGCTACGAGTGGGAAACATTTATTCCCTCTGTGAATCCAATCAGTTATTGCATGATGGGATTGCTGCCGCAAATGCACCGCAATGAAAAAGTGATCACTGAAACGGTTTCGTTATTGCTCTATCACGCATATGGAATAGAATATGAGGCCAAAAATATTCCGAATGCGTATTTGAAGAAATAAAAAGGTCGGGAATAGGTTTCACCCAAGGATTTTTTTGTTGCTTAATTATAAAATTAAGCGTTAGGTCGCAAGAACCCTTAAAACATAACTACGCATATAACAAATCAAAAGACTGGTCGGGACATGTAAAGAATCTTGAAATTTTGAAATAATGAAATCTTTAAATTTTACTGCCGCATTCGCACCGTACGATTGCCGCTTTCACCTCCGCTTTAACTTAGATACCTGGTATACTTTAGCTGTACAAAAAATACAATCATGGCAAGCATACAAAAGATCACCCCGAATTTATGGTTTGACAGGCAGGCAGGTGAAGCTGCGGAATTTTATTGCTCCGTGTTTAAGAATTCTCGCATTATTAAAAAGTCACATTACGGAAAGGCAGGTTTTGAAAACCACAAGATGCCAGAGGGAACTGTGATGACTGTAGAATTTGAACTGGAGGGACAAAAATTTGTCGGGCTCAATGCAGGTCCCATTTTT
>CAZCKF010000026.1:6878-14911 GCA_964499155.1 uncultured Chitinophagaceae bacterium | reverse complement strand
ATCTCTTGCAACGAGTACGTGATATACCAGTCCATTTTTTTCGAATGCTCCGATTAGCATTTCATCGCCAAATCTGTTCATAGTGCCGGGGTTTGATAGAAATAGGAATAAAACCGTGCCGTAAAATCACACAGGAATTTTCATTAAATCACCCGGTAACTATGGCGATATGTACACAATCATGTAAAATAATATTCATTCACGCTACATAACTGTACAATGAACCGTTATCCGACACCCCTCATGGCATATTTTTTTTCGTCTATCTGGTTATGGGATTGGGTGTTGACCTGTTAAAAAGATTAAGAAAGACATACGAACCTTCCTCAATGATCAATATGAAAATTCCGTGGGAAGGATGTTGCATTTAAAACAGATCCCACTGGAAATCCTGTTCAATTATTCATTGGAAAAATGAACAGTGACGGCATTGTCAAAGGTGAACGGTATTCAAGGCATCTTGTTAAAAGTGCAGATGGAAAAGTGATCAAGGACCATTGGGATCATAAAGGAAAATCGTCATAAATCGAGAACACAATCGGAAGAAAACGAAGCAACACAGTTATAAACCGTGCAGAGAGACTTCTATAATCTCAATTTCAGATTGCAAAAAATAAATCAAGAAACTTTCAGTTAAAAATAATGTCGCCATAAAGGCGACATTACTCTAATTAACGAATCAAAACAAAGCACTATCCATTTATAATAAATTTCTCGAGTCTTTTATCGTGTCCATAAACGTCCTTCCTGAAATTTAACCGGCCCAGATCATCGACCCAACTGGTGATGTACATAATGTATACATCCACCTGCTGTTGCTTTACATCCACATATTTTTCATCGCCGCTGTACATGGCTTCGTAAATTTTTGACTCAGGCCATCTTGAATCATTACGCAACAAATAAGCTGCAAGTCTTTCCGGCTCGCTTACGCGTACACAACCGTGGCTGTATGCGCGATGGGTATGATCATACAATGCCTTTTGTGGTGAATCGTGCAAGTAAACATTATGCTTATTAGGGAAAAGGAATTTTACAACACCAAGTGCATTACCCAATCCTGGACGTTGCCTGACAACTGGCAAACCATTCCTGTATCCTGTTATTTCCATATTCTGCCGACTCAGATAACCTGGATCTCTTGATATAGCAGGCAAAACTTCATTCCTTAAAATACCAGGAGGAACATTCCAATGCGGACTAAAAACGATATGCTGAAGCGAATTGGATATTACAGGAGTTTTATGTGCAGGTTTTCCTACAACCACCTTAGTTGACCAATCGACTTTTCCACCAGAATAAATGTGCAACATGTATTCGGGAATATTTACAACAAGTCTTTCCGGTGACATATCGCTTTCAAGTGGCAACCAGCGAAATCTTTCCATATTCAAAGCGATTTGCTCCATTCTTTTTGCAGGAGAAACATTTAGTTCTGTAATCAGCTCCTTGCCAATAACGCCGTCCTCCTTCAAACCATGCCTGCGCTGAAATTCTTCAATCGCAGTTTTTAATTGGTTATCAATAACAGCACTTCCATTGTCTCCATGTAAATCACCTAATATGGCGAGTCTTTTTCGTACAGAAGAAACTACAGGTGAAGTTTCACCTATTTTAATTGCCTTCTTCGGTGCTGCAATACTTGACCATTCTGCTGAAGAAAGATTCTGGTATTTTTCAAGTTGTGTTTTTAATTTTTCATACTGCGCATGAACTGGATTGTATTTTTCACTCTTTAAAAAACGTTCAAGTGATTGAACCAGGTTCAATTGCTTACGTGAAATATTCCAGCCAGATTTAGAGGACGCTTCATGGTTACCCTCCCATACTCTTTCTGCATAGGCAAAATAAAGGGCAGTGAGGAACTGGTCATTTTCTATTGAACTTTCTTCCAGTGACGAAAGCTTTTCATCGTAAGGCAGGTTGTGATAAATTCCCTCTTCCTTTAAATTCTTTGCACGGGTTACCAATTCTGACGCACGTTTATTCAATTTTCCATCAGCATACCAAATTGTTTGGTTATTGTTTGTTTGATAGAATTGCTGAATTTGTTTTTCATATTTGGAAAATGCTGGGAATTCTGCTGAGAAGTTGCTGATCGATAAACTGTCAACTACAAATGTTTCTTCTACCTTACTTTTCGCAAATTCTTCTTCAGGTCTAACTGTAGCCGGATCATTTGATCCGCTAAGTGCTGCTTCAATTGGAGAAGCTATATTGGCGAGATCGGGAGCGAAAATCTTTCCCGGATTCTCTGGTGATGCAATGATTCCTAAAAAAACCAGGATACCACCACACACGGTCAATGCTGCTGTTTTCATTCGTACGGGTTTTACACATATATTTTCAAACTGCGTGCCTTTTACAAAAGAAAAAAGTAGAAATATGTGTGCAGCATGTTGTTTTTAAACCCCAAATGTGGAAAATAAATTGCAGAAGCCGCTTCAATGTGCGATGTACGATGTACGATGTACGATGTGCATTCTGGACAGTTTCAACATTTATCCAATGATCAGGTTTAGTGTAGGTATTGAACATTGATGCAGGTACGATATACGATGTACCATGTACGATGTGCTTTCAGGTCAGTTTCGACAATTATCCAATGATCAGGTTTAGTGTATCCAATGATCAGGTTTAGTGGAGGTATTGGACATTGGATTTTTGGACATTGAGATTAACGTTTCAAAAATCTCCCCTTTAACAATCTCTCCACTATTTCCTCCCGGTTGATTCGACTGATTGGAATGTGATACCCAGAGATAATGATCTCATTTCCTTCGATAGTATCAATGCGGGGAGCAGATACAATAAAGGATTTGTGAGTTTTAATAAATGTACTGGATGGAAGATATTCTTCGATCGATTTAAGAGTGAGATAGGTGATCACTTTTTTTCCTGCAAGCTGGATGGAAACATAATTCTGCAGGGCCTCAATAAACAAAATTTCCTTGTAAAAAATCTTGACAAGCTTACTGTCAGCTTTTATAAAAAAATATTCTTCATTTTCCTTTGTAGCTACTTCCGTATTTTTTTGCCTGACTTCATAATATTCACGCAGCTTCATACAAGCTGTCAGAAATCTTTGAAAGGAGATAGGCTTTACGAGATAATCAATTGCATTGACTTCAAACCCATCAAGAGCAAACTGCGGAAAAGCAGTTGTGAAAATTACGGGTGGCGGATGTTGCAATGATTTGAAAAAATCCAATCCTGAAATTTTAGGCATCTGTATGTCAAGAAACATTACATCCACTTCTCCGGAAGCAATGATCGCTGCAGCATTTACAGGAGTGTCAAACTCGCCCCTGTTTTCCATAAAATCAACATCTTGTAAATATTCACTGATACCCTTACGTGCAAGCGGCTCATCATCTACTATTATAGCTCTTAGTTTTTTCATGCCATTACAGATACAAGGTTAAGAGCATTGGATAAAAGCTGTTGATCACCCTTATACTGTACATATCCTGCTGCTTCTTCGGGTCGTTTGCTTCTTGAAAATAATTTCCAGGCAAAATCAGGATCTACAAAGACCTCATGTTGCGGCTTCATCTTCTTGCCTGCTGTTTTCCAGTTTCCCGCTTCCTTTATAATAACCCATGGTCCCAGGTTGCCGACATGCACACCCAGGGATGTTCCCAATTCAGCTTCCACCTTTCTATAAGTATGAGGCAGTGCCATCATAAACGTATCCAGCATGGGTGCGTAATATTTCTTTTTCAATAACTGCTTATCATCAAATGCATTCCTGATCTGCTGTTGATGGATCCAGCGTTCTGTATATTCTCTGGCAATATCAAACCAATTTGTTGATTCCTCCTCTCCTGCCCATGCCACTGAATAGATTGCTTTATCAAATGGCTTTAATTTTTTGAAAACCTTGAACACCTGTTTGTTGGTTATTTCAAGCCATTCAATGATCATATCCGGGCTCATTCGTTTCATCGCCTTTACCCAATCTGCATTTAATTGATTGAGAAAATGTACAAGGTCGCTATACGTTCCAATTTGGGTATCCGGTGCTAAACTGAAACCATCACGATGAATGGATATGCGCCTGACATTTCCATCAAGTAAATGGGATGCAACATCTTTCACCTTCCATTTTGAAGCAATCGTTTGCCTCTCCCAATCAGATTTGGATAAAGATTTTAGAAATGAAATAAGTTTTTCATTTAAGGGTTCAAACAGGGGAAGCAGGTCAAGCGGAACTTTCATTTCTTTTTATCAATTTGCAGGGTGAGTTTAACGTCAAACCAACCTGGCGTTTCTTCAACTTTTAAGGTGTGTTTGTCAGGATATAATAGTTCAAGCCGTCTTTTAACATTGAGCAAACCTATTCCTCCCTGTTTCACTATTTCCTTTTGCTTTCCTTCCGTTGTATTTCTTACCGATAATTCCATTGCACCATTTTCCCGGGTGACATCGATAATGATTTCATTAAGCTTATTTGGAAAATGTGATACATGCTTGAATGAGTTTTCAACAAAAGGAACCAGGAGCAGAGGTTCTATGGAAAAATTTTCCAACTGCCCTGATGTATTGAATGAAACCCTACAATTTTCATTTTTCCTCAATTGTTGCAGCGTAATATAATCTTTCAGATAACCTATCTCCTTTTCTATTGAAATTCTTTCATCTCCAATTTCATATAACTGATACCGCAGCATTTCAGAAAACCGGTGCAGAGCATTGCGAGCTTCAGCATTTTCTTTATCAATCAGGAAGTATACTGAATTCAATGAATTAAACAGAAAATGCGGATTGATCTGTGATTTCAAAAAACTAAGTTCTGTTTGCGATTTTTCCTTTGCCAGTTCTGCCATTCGCCTCTGTGCTTTTGCATAATCAAGCAAGAGTTTGAATGCTGCACCTGTACTAACGAGTAAAAAGTGCGGAATCACATTGTCATAGACCCGGGCTTTGAAATTGTCATCGAACAAATTAAATGCAGTTCCGGGACTGATCACCTGCATCAGGATATAGAGTTTGGTGAGGCTGCTGATGCTGATCATCAGGAAAAAGCAAACCCCGAAAAGCACATATTTTTTCTTGTACAGAAGAAACGGGATCAACAAATAGTTTGTGAGATAAACCATCAGCGCCAGATCAAGGACCTTTATCGCTGTAACCTTAAGAGCCTTGCTTGTGGTTGAAAAATCCTCATACCTGAAATAATACCAGCCTGCAAATAAGGCTGACCAGAACAACAGGTGATGAATTTTGTATTTATAAAACCAATTGTGCATTTCTACAAAATAAAAGTACTAATTACTAATGGTACGGTTTCTTACACGAAATGAGCTTGCTGCTACGTGTAATGTTAATTCAATGTCCATTATCCCCGCCTTCGCTGTGCTACGTTGAGAAAGCAAACCCCATACGGCAACAAATACTCTAGCTTGAAATTAATGTGGGTATTTATTGAACCGGATTAAAAATTTCCCAGAAAACGAGAAACCAGAAACTTCCTCTCTTTCCTGCTTTTCGTCAGCAAACCACCTCCTGTTGTGTAATAAAATTGAAAACCATCATCAAATGCTCTCCATTTGTATCATGAAATTTATATTCACTTTCGCAACTCTTCTGTTAATCCTGGCGGCAGATGGACAGGGAAATAAGATCAGAATATTCCTTGATTGCAATAATTCCTATTGTGATGACATATTCTTTCGTCAGCAAATTCCTGTTGCGGATTTTGTAAGAGACAGGCAGGAATCTGATGTTCATGTGTTGATCATCGATCAGCGGGCCGGAAATGGTGGTCGCAGGTATAACCTGATTTTCTTGGGGCAGCATGCATTTTCTAATATACAGGACACACTCAATTTTACTGCTGATCCAGCAGCAACAGAAAGTGAAATTCGAAATACGATGCTGCAGGTTTTAAAAACCGGGATCAATGTTTTTCTTGTCAAAAATGGTCAAACCGGGATACTGAAGCTTGAATACAATTCAGATTCAACAGCAAAAGCTGTTGCAACAAAGGATAAATGGAATTACTGGGTTTTTTCTGTTGGCAGTTATGTTACGCTAAGCGGTGATAAAAATTATTCTGAAAAAAATGTTAGTCTTGACTTTTCTGCAAACAGGGTAACAGAAAAACTTAGAATGGGTATCAGTGCGTACGGTTTCAATTCAAACAACAGGTATTCTTACATTGACAATGGCAATTCTGTTGATTTAAAAACCAGGAATAAATATTTTGAAGTTCGGCAACATTATGTCCGGGCAATAAACTCAAAATGGTCCTGGGCTATTCAATCTGAATTTAACAGCAGCACATACGACAATACCAGATCAGGTGTAAGTGCAGCGGGAGGAATTGAATTTAATCTTTACCCATATTCATCTTCATCAACAAAGTTTTTAGCCATCCGCGTAATGGCTGAAGCGGAACATAGAAATTATCGCGAGGAAACTGTTTATAACAAAACGGCTGAAACTTTGTTTTCACAGGATGCAGCGATCATTGCTTCATTTACACAACCATGGGGTAGTATACAGGGGCAACTTTCCTGGTACCATTACCTCCATGATTTTTCGAAAAACAATCTGGCAGGCTATATCAATTTTGACATCAGATTGTTCAAAGGGTTTTCAGTTAATTTTTATGGACAGGGAAGCCTGATCAACGATCAGTTAAGCTTACCCAAGCAAGGCGCCAGCCAGGAAGAAGTGTTGTTAAGATTAAAGCAACTCGCGACTACATATAATTACAGGACTGGTATTGGAATCAATTACCGTTTCGGATCTCAATTAAATAATTTTATTAATCCACGTTTTACAGACGGCAGGTATTAAAATAACAAATATGAAAAAGATACTGACAGTTATAATGATGGGACTTACACTACAAGGTTGCAGCCAATCATCCGGAAATATTAAAAAGAATACTATAACGCCACACGTTGGTGGTAGTTGTGAAATTTGTGACGCCATTTATGAAAGCCCCATTCCTTTTGATCAGCTAAATGAAGTTGATACCTCTTTGAATTACAATGAAAGTGGGACCAAACTCCATTTGGCAGGTATTGTATATAAGCGAGATGGAAAAACTCCTGCACCAGATGTGGTAATTTATTATTATCACACCAACCAGGAAGGCAGGTATCCGCAAAAAGGTGATGAAAAAGGTTGGGGCAAACGCCATGGATATTTGCGTGGTTGGGTAAAATCTGACAAGGACGGCAGGTATGAAATTTACACTTTGCGTCCTGCATCGTATCCGGGAAGAACAGAAGCTGCACACATCCATTTGGTTATCAAAGAACCTGGTTTTAATGAATATTATGTGGAAGCAATTGAATTTGCAGATGATCCTCTGCTGAAAAGTATTAATCGCAAACCCAAAGGTGGTGACGGTGTTGTAAAAGTGAAAACCGTGAATGGAATCCAGTTGGCAACGAGACACATTATTCTTGGGTTAAATATTGATAATTATCCTGTTTCGAAAAATCAAACTCTCCATTCAGGTCTTGCAGTGGGTACAAGCTGCCCGGCCTTTGATCCACTGCATTTATCCGGTCCGGACAAAGGATCAAAAGCATGTCCGATGTGTAAATATGGATTTGGCCAGGGACTAATGGTATGGTTCAATCATGCGAATCTTTCACACATGAATGATTTTGCAGAAAGCCTCGAATCTGCCCTGCAAAAACGAACAGATAAAAACACGCGTGTGTTTCTTGTGTATATGAATCCATTTCATGAAAAACTTTCTAAAGCAGAAGAAAAAATTGTTCAAAAGAAATTAACAGAATGGGCAGTTGAAAGAAACCTGCAGAAAGTTGCATTGGTTTGGGTGCCATCTCCTACCGATCACGAAACCTCAGGCAAATACAAATTGAATCCTGATGCAATCAATACTGTATTTCTTTACAAAAAAAGGAAGGTGGCAGAAAAATGGGTGAACATGGAGTATGACCAGCAATCAATTTCCACTATTTTAAGAATGTTGTAATGAAAAACTTTTTAGTGCTCTTGATCCTGATCTCTTCGCTCAATGCATTGGCGCATCCTGGGATAGG
>CAZCKF010000026.1:0-6868 GCA_964499155.1 uncultured Chitinophagaceae bacterium | reverse complement strand
CACAGGTAAATATTTATTACTCCGATCTCACAAATGTTTATCGTGTTACGCAAGAGGGCTAAACTACCATAGCAGTTCCCGGAGTCCACTCGCACGAGCTTTCGATCGATGCAAATGACAATATATATGGAGAGCATTTATGGTACAATGGAGAAAGGCTTGATACATGGGGACATTATGTGTGGAAGCTAAGTGCCAATGGAACAATTTCAAAAGTGATAGAGCCTAAAGCAGGTTTTCTTGAAAACTATGGTTTTTTACGTGACAGCATGGATAATGTTTATTGGGTTGAAAGATTTACTGTCAGCAGGTTTATGAAAAAAACTCCAAAAGGTGAGATCATCAAAATCGCAGAAGGAAAATTTAAAAATATCAGGTGGCAATATTGCACTAAAAATGGCATCATTTATTTTGTAGATGTCGATAAACTTTACAGGATCAGAAATGGGGAAATAGATCTCGTAGCCAAAGATCTTTCTAAAAACAGGTCAGGAATTTCATTACAAAATAAAATGCATGATGTGTTTGGAATATGGACAGATCGTAATGATAATATCTATACGGCAATTTATGCAGCAAATGAAATTGTAAGAATATCACCAGATGGAGTTGTGACTACGATCGCAAAAAGTTCTGCAGGCTGGTCACCCACAGGTGGCACGGAAGATGTGCATGGAAATTTGTGGGTACTTGAATACAACGTGGCAAACAAAGCGAGAGTCAGAAAAATAGTCCCGGTAGAATTTAAAAGTGCTGGTTGGTTTCAACAAGTCGGAATTCCCATGTTTATGACTGCGATTCTTGCCGCCATTGCAGTGTATGTTGCAGTCAGAATTGTAAAGGCCTATCGCGGATAATTTCTTTCACCAAAAATCAAACTGCCGATTCGAACAAGGTTGCTGCCTTCATCAATTGCGATGTTATAATCACCGCTCATCCCCATACTTAATACCTGGAAATCATTTCCATTTTTTAATCGATCAAACAACTTTTTCAATTTGGAAAATTCATTTCGTACAAGATTTTCATCATTCGAAAATGAAGCCATTCCCATTAAACCTTTTATACGCAGATGTGAAAATTCTGATAGTTTCGAAACTGCATCATTCACTTCGTTCTCATCAAAACCAAATTTGGTTTCCTCAGTTGAAATATGGACCTGTAAAAGACAGTTGATTATTTTGCCTGCTCTATTTCCCTGTTTATTTATTTCTGAAAGGAGTTTAACTGAATCAACTCCATGAATCAGGAAAACAAATGGAACAATAAGCTTTACTTTATTTGATTGCAAATGCCCGATAAAATGCCATCGTATATCCTGTGGGAGTTTATCTTTTTTCTCCAATAATTCCTGTACATAATTTTCTGCGAAATCCCGATGGCCAAGATTGTACAATTCATGGATCTCTTCAACCGATTTTGTTTTGGATACGGCCACGAGTGTGACAAGCCTTTTTTCACAATAAAGCAACAGTTCTTTATATGCTTGCACATTCACCGCCATGGGATAAAAATAATACCATCCGAGGCTTTATAAAGCATTGAACCTGACCGGGAAGATAAAAATCAGGCTAACAGTCATTAGTTGAGATGCATTCCAATTATCTTTGCCGCGAAATTTTCAGCCACTATGACTTTTGAACTGAACGAAGAACATTTGATGATTCAGAAAGCGGCAAAAGATTTTGCACGCACTGAATGTTTTCCCGGAGTTATTGAAAGAGATGAACAACAGAAGTTTCCGATCGAACAGGTTAAGAAACTTGCCGATCTCGGATTTCTTGGAATGATGGTGGATGAAAAATATGGGGGTGCCGGACTGGATACAGTTAGCTATGTGCTTGCCATGGAAGAGATCAGCAAGGTGGATGCGAGTACTGCTGTGGTGATGAGTGTCAACAACAGCCTTGTGTGTTATGGTATCCAGGAATTCGGAACTGAAGAACAAAAAAGAAAATACCTCACGCCTCTTGCACAGGGTAAGAAAGATGGAGAATTGTATATCGGAGCTTTCCTGTTAAGTGAACCGGAAGCGGGTAGTGATGCAACAAGCCAGCGCACTACTGCGGAAGATTGCGGTGATTATTATTTATTGAATGGCACTAAAAACTGGATCACTAACGGTGGTACAGCTTCAGCCTACCTGGTGATGGCGCAAACGGATCCAAAAAAAGGGTCTAAGGGAATTAATACACTGATCGTTGAAAAAAACTGGCCTGGTGTTACCGTTGCAGCTAAAGAAAATAAACTTGGTATCCGGGCGAGTGATACGCATTCCATTCTTTTTAATGATGTAAAAGTTCCAAAAGAAAATCGCATTGGTGAGGATGGATTTGGGTTCAAGTTCGCCATGAAAACTTTGAATGGCGGAAGAATTGGTATTGCTTCCCAAGCTCTTGGCATAGCAGGTGGAGCTTATGAATTATCACTTGAATATTCCAAAACAAGAAAAGCATTTGGTACTGAAATAAAAAACCACCAGGCCATTGCATTCAAATTAGCAGATATGGCAACCCGCATTGAAGCTGCAAGAATGCTTTGCTTAAAAGCTGCCTGGGAAAAAGACAACAAGCTTGATTATACAATGAGTTCAGCCATGGCCAAGGTTTATGCATCAGAAACTGCTATGTGGTCATCCGTTGAAGCTGTTCAAATCCACGGTGGCTATGGTTTTGTAAAAGAATACCATGTCGAACGTATGATGCGCGATGCCAAGATCACCCAGATCTATGAAGGAACGAGCGAGGTGCAGAGGATTGTGATTGCGCGAAGCATCCTAAAGTAATTTTTGATTTTTGATTTTTGATTTTTGATTGATCAACTATCAGGAAAAAATTGACTTTGAGCTTTAAATCAAGAAGTTCGAAAATTCCTTTTTGGCGGAAAATGCATGAAAGACGGAAATTAAGATTGAAGATTTTCTCTTTAAACATCTACAAAATAGTGATGACTTTACGACCTTCTTACTTAATTCCGAAATGTAAATAGATTGGGAGATCAAATCCAAAATCAAAAACCAAAAATCAAAAATTGATTCAAGTTTCAACCATCACCAGCGCCTGCAAATTCTTCAATCCAATTTTTTTCTCACTCAGAAATCCTTCGCCATATTTTACCCCGATCTTTTTTCCCATGTTGCGTGCTCGTGCGATGATGCTTTCAAGGAATTCCGGTGAAGAAATATATGTTTGTGGGCCACCGGTGCCAGGGTTGTGAAATTGCGTTGCGTAGGCTTTGATTGATTCCATTCTTTGTTCGAATACATCACTGATGTCGATCACGAGGTCAGGTTCCTGGTAGCGATCCTGTAGATATTGCAACACATACTTTGGTCGCCAGCGCTCCTGTGATTTATTCTCGAGTGACGTTTCAACTTTTGAAAGCCCTGAAAGAAAACATGCATCGCTGATCAGTTTTCCTGCACGACCATGATCCGGATGCCTGTCATTTAAAATATTGCCAATTACAATTTCTGGTTGATACTTCCTGATAATGGTAATAAGTTGACGTTGGTGTTCTTCATCATTTTGAAAAAAACCATCTCGCATTTTAAGGTTCTCACGAGCATGCACACCAATGATTTCTCCAGCCTTTTTTGCTTCCTGGTATCTTGTTTGAATAGTTCCTCGTGTCCCCAATTCACCTTGTGTAAGATCGACGATCGCAATTTTCCTCCCAGATCGTATATCATTAATTAAAGTTCCGGAGCAACCTAATTCAACATCATCAGGATGTACACCAATGGCAAGAATATCGACTTTCAATGGGTAAATTTTTGATTAATTATTTAATGGGTTCGGTTTGTTCAACAAGCATTTTGTCTTCCAATTCCACAAAATCTTGTCGCACTGGCAAAAAACAATCGATCACTTTTGTTTGTTCGCGTGCAATGGCTGCATGAGGGGTATTTGAAGGAATGTAAACTGACATACCCGGATATAACGTTTTTTTCTCCCCTGCTAAAGTGAATTCAAGTTCGCCCTCAACGACGTGCGTCCATTGTTCGTGCATGTGTTGGTGAACCGGGACTTCAACTCCTTTGTTAATGGTAACCCTGGCCATAGTGGTTTGATCAGAATGGAACAAGGCAGCTTCTATCCCTGGCCAGATCTGGACTTTGGGCCTGTTGTTGAAATCTATAAATGGCATGAAAAAAATTTCTGTTCGATAGCGAATGTAAACAGGGAACTCCAACATGAATTCACACGGGACAGTGATTTATCGAATGCCGGGCTTATAAGGATTGTTGTACCACATGCCGTCGATCTCTTTTACAATGTTTTCTATCTGGCGGTCGACCTTGTTTTTCGCAATATCATAATCCTGTTTCAGGTTACTGCCAAAAAAGAAAGCTACTGTTTGATAAACACGTGCATTCACACCACCCTTGTACTCTTTGATAATTTCATAACAGTTATTTCCTGTTTGCCTGTTGATCAGCTTCATCAGCACTTTTCCCTGGTATACCGAAAGATTTGATAATGGATCTGAAAACTGTGTTTTCAATTCCTCTTCACGGGATTTAATAATTTTCTTCTTTTCCTTCTTAGATGTTGTCGCAGTAAGTTTTGCGTTGATCTCATTCAATGTTACACCGGCGGTTCGGGCAAATGGATAAGTAACATAAACTGCATTGCGCAACCTGTTGTACTCCTGAAGATATTTTGCAAGTTTATGTGGTGGCAAATTTGAAACAACAACCGTTTCAAGTTCACGGTACGGAAGCACCTCGCCATCATAAATTATTCCTGTAACAAAAATGGTATCGTTGGGCCCCCAGACAGGTTTGGCAAAAGGTGTTTCATTCTGCCCAAAAGAAGTAGAGGTTGCAGCAATAAACAGTATACAGAAAAATATTTTGGCAATCCGGCGGCCCATCAAATAAAATTACAAATTGATCCTCGGAAATGAGAGTAAGACAATGAACATTAGCTTTTTGTTGTATGGACGGTCGCTAAAACAGTGTCAGGCATTGCTTTTCAAACGGTTCAGTTTCCGTCTTCTTGCCATACTAACCAGCATCCCTATCACCATTAACACCGTTCCGCCCCAGAGTATATTTATATAGGGAAATTTGTATGCTTTTAGAGTGAGGTATTGCATCACTGCATTTGATTCCCTGACACCCAAAACTGCATTTTTCCCATTGACTTCATCGAGCCGCAATACAAGGCTCTCCGCCTGTATGGTGTCTGGTGTAGGAAAATTACCTGACCGTGTCTGGATCAATATTGGCCTTGATGTATAACTGCTGCCGGTATGTGCATGCACACTGATGTTTGCAACGTGTGCCTGGTCTTCCGGAGCCATTCCACCCACAGGAATGCTGTCCTGGGATATGATCTCTTTGACAATGAAATAACCTTTTGAATAAAAGGTTGTATCTCCGACTTTAATGTTTACGGGTTTGAAAGTTGCCGTATCCTTGTTCTTCTCTGGATCTGGCAGGGAGGTGATGTAGCTGAAAATATCATGATTCCAGTAATGCCTCGCATCCGGATTGGCCATCAAACCTTCGTTACCCTTATAATTGACGAATGCATTGGGTGTAAGTGTGAAATCTTCTGAACTGTCCTTGCTCACAAACCTGACATTGTAATACCACAATGGTTTTTTAGGGTGCACTGAATCGCTTTCATAGGTAACCCAGTATTTTCCCATATCTGTTTTGACCCCTTTGACAAGTGTTAGATTTTCTCCTGGCTTTTCCGAACTCTTTTCTCCAAAGTTTACAAATATGCCACTTGTGTTGTAAGACAAAACTTCTTTTTTACTGGATGATATCAATATTCCAACGAGAATCAAACCAAATCCAACATGCGAAAGCGAACCTCCGGAAATTTTTAAAGAACCTTTTAATCCAAGCCAGATATAAGCTGCATTGGCAATAACTGTATAGATTGCTGCAACGAGTGCAAACCATATGGCTGCCAGGTATCCAGCACCATAAGTATTATAATCAATGCCTCCGAATGCAAGCACTGCTCCAGCGATCAGCATCGCAGCAACAGTTGGAATCAAAAGTTTACCCCTTATAAACCTGAAGGATGTGTGCTGGTATTTTAAATATTGTCCGAATGCTGTAAGAAATCCAATTACCACGGCAATGAAGATCAATATCCTGTTGTATGCATACTCAATGTCTTCAGGCATTGTGAATGAAGTGCCGAATACTTTATTAATAACAGGCAATGAAGTAGCGCCAATAATAAACAATGCTGACAAGAAAAAAACAAGCGAGCCAATGAACATCCAGAATTCACGTGGTATTGTTTTGTACCTGTTGAAATACAAAACGAAGGATGGAATAATAAATGATAATAAGAAGATCCGTAATTGCCAATTCATGCCAAGATCTGTAAATGCATGGACCGAAGTGTCCTGAAGATCCCCGCTTCTTGTGAGATAGGTGGAATAAAGAATAAAAAGGAATGAAAGAATAATGAACAAATATGTTGCACGAAGTGAATGTCCAGTTGCACGATAAATAAGCATGGTATGAATGCCTGCTATCATTATCAGCCATGGAACAAGCGAAGCATTCTCCACGGGGTCCCAGGCCCAATATCCTCCAAAGGTTAGTGATTCATACGCCCACATTGCACCCATCATAATTCCAGTTCCCAATGTGGCTGCAGCAAACAATGACCAGGGCAGAGCCGGTTTGGTCCATTCCGCATCACGTTTCCATAGCCCTGCAATGGCATAGGCAAAAGGAATGATCATCGATGCAAATCCGAGAAACAAAACAGGTGGATGAATAACCATCCAATAATTCTGTAACAATGGGTTCAGATCATTACCATCTCGTATAAAACTCATGTAATCCGGGCGGAGTCCCTGTGCAACATCGAAACCCAGGTGCAGT
>CAZCKF010000025.1:10291-15014 GCA_964499155.1 uncultured Chitinophagaceae bacterium | reverse complement strand
GTGAACAACAAAAAATTCGGAACCTATCCTGATTGGAGAAGTCCATCACAGAGTTTTGATAATTATGCATACCTCGAAAAAACTTTACCCTATGCACTCGGCATGTCATATCGTAATCAGCCAACGGAAGAACTCACTGCCAAAATGATAAAGCTTAGTCATGACAAAGGTTACCGCGGCTGGTATGGTATTGAATCAAGTGGGCGAGAAGAAATAAAAAAAGGGATTGATCTTTTGAAGAAATATCTAATTAAATAGGCTTCAAGCCTCAGGCCTCAGGCTTCAAGGGATTTTAGGATTGCTACGCAAGTGCATTCAGTTTTGATCGTCAAAGTCTGAAGTTGCCCTATTCAATCGAAATTTTTAGTTTGCCTTCATTTCAAAAAGAGACGAATAACGATTTTCCGGATATAAGTTGTACTGTCGATGCGCAGCCATTGACAACATCCTTGAAGCCTGAAGCCTCATTTCAAAGCATCCATTCTCGTTACATTTAATCTTTATTTTACCATATGAAAAGATCTGGTGTATATCCCGTAATCAGAAATGCTGATGCAGAGGTGCGTGATTTCAAACAATACGGATGGAAAACCTTATTCGCCCCCGTCGATATAGCAGCGGTTGTTTTTTTCAGGATCATTTTTGGCGGGATCATGCTCTGGGAAATGTTCCGGTATTTTGATCATGGTTGGATTGAACGATACTGGATCGAACCCGAAAATCATTTTACATATTGGCCATTTGATTTTTTGCAACCATTGCCTGGCAATGGAATGTATATTTTAATGGCGCTGCTGGCAGTGGCAGCATTTATGATCATGACTGGCCTGTTTTACCGCGCTGCTTCCATTTTTTTCTTCTTTGGTTTTACCTATACTTATTTACTGGAACAAACGCGTTACTTGAATCATTTTTACCTGGTAATCCTGATCAGTTTTGTAATGATGTTCATTCCTGCAAACAGGGCTGCATCCATTGATGCTAAAAGAAATCCTGTATTGCGATCAGATAATATTCCTGCATGGACATTGTGGCTGTTGCGTTTTACTGTCGCCGTTCCGTTTTTCTTTGGAGGTGTTGCAAAGATCAATCCCGATTGGCTTGCAGGGGAACCTATGCGTAGCTGGCTGGCAGAGGATACAGATTTTCCGGTTATTGGACGGTATTTTACAGAAGAATGGATGATCTATTTGATCAGTTACGCTGGATTGCTCCTTGACCTTTTAATTGTTCCGTTTTTACTTATTCGAAAAACAAGAGTTGTTGCTTTCATTCTTGGGGTTCTCTTTCACCTCATGAATTCTCAATTGTTTACAATCGGCATTTTTCCATGGTTTATGTTGATAGCAACATCAATATTTTTTAATCCATCCTGGCCAAGAAAATTATTTCGTTTTCTTTTTCCAACAGAAAAAAAACAGGTAGCGGCATACGATTGGGTACAGGATAAATTATCTGCAGGTCAGAAAAAGATACTGGCGGGCTTCATTGTATTTGCGGCGATACAAATCCTGCTTCCTTTACGCCACTTTTTTATTCCAGGTGATGTTCACTGGACAGAAGAGGGACATAAATATGCCTGGCATATGAAACTGCGATCAAAGCATGGTTATGGAGAATTTATTGTGCGGGACAAACGAACAGGTTACGAAGAAATGATCGATCACCATGATTATATAGAAAACTGGCAATATGAAAAAATGCTGGGCTGGCCCAACCTCGTGTGGCAGTTTGCACAAATAATAAAACGCGATTATGCCAGGCGCGGAAGAGATGTGGCCGTATTTGCCAATGTGTTTGCAAGTTTAAATGGACGTGAACCGCAATTGCTTGTTGATCCAAACATTGACCTGGGCAGTGTTCCGCGACCAATTATCGCCCCCGCACCATGGATTATTTCATTGAATACGCCTTTATCTCTGCAGAAACATGATCATATAAATCATTCGTCGGAATAAAAACTATTTCGATTGCAACCAGGATGCATGCCTTGAAACTACCTGCCACGTTTTTTTCCTTTTCACCCAAACATCAGTAATTAAAAAATTTCCATTCCAATCCCGACCATTAGCTGTTGCTTCCTGCTTAAACCATGAATTTACCACAGCAGTATTTCCATATTTTCTGACCTTGACTGTGTCAAAAGAAAAACTTTTGCAATTGTATCGTGGTAAAGCCGCAATCCATTGTTCTTTTGTCATTAATGGCCCCGCAGATAGTGAACTTGTAAGTGTAAAATCGTCTGCAAGAATTTGTCGTACAGTTGTTTCATCTTTTTCCTTCCATGCATTCATCCATTTCGTTTCCAGTGCAAGAAATTGTGATTCAAGAGTAGTTCGCTGGGCAAACATTATTACAGGAAAACAGATCCCAGCCATAAGTGTGATTATCTGACGTGACATAAAGCTGTTTTAGTTTAATAAAGTAAGAAAAAGTTATTCAGGATTTGTGCATTTTAGGCAATTCATTCTATTATACTGGCAGGTATTGTATTTTTAAAATGTTTTGTTAATCAACCCATGTGCTATTGTGGTCGGGTGTAAAAAACTGGAACTTTAATGCACAATGACATTATCATGAAAAAATTCTACTTTTCTGGATTAGCCTTCATTTTAATGATATCTCTTAGCTGCAGCAAATCAATTGCAGACAGGTACACAGAACTTCTTGAAGGCAGATGGAGGATTGCGGATGTCGATCGTGCGGGTTGGGCAGGTGGAAGCACTGCATTTTTACCATTTCAATTTGGCAGTTTTGAATTTCGCAGGGATGGTACTGTCACTCATGTGAACGAGATTGGCGAGGTATATACTGGCACCTGGAATGTCGAGACCGAGCGGGAAAATGATCTGTCTGAAGAAACATTAGAATTAATCACTGTGAATTTTACTTCGCAACACGTACTGGGTGAATTCTACCGGGATATCAATTTCATTGGAAGGAATCATGTGAGGATGTTGCATAGAAGAGATGGGAAGGGGTATGTGACGCATTTACGGAGATTGTGAGATGGTGGAGAGTGGAGAGTGGAGAGTGGTGAGTGGTGAGTAGGCAGTGGGCAGTGGGAAGTGAGAACACTCAAGCTATAAGATCAGTCTTTTTATTAACGAAAAAGTAATTACGTAACAAATCATATAATAAGCCTTCCACCTATTCGTAGCATGAACTGCCCACTGCCGACTCACAACTCACAACTCACGACTCACTACTCACCACTGCCCATAAAATAAACCTCTTCCCCTTAAAGAAACCCCGCAGCTACCATCGCATCCATGATCTGCCTCGTAACCATACGATCGTTATTCGTCAGCCAGATGATATCAATGCCCGGTTCATCGATCATGATCATGTGTGCACGAAACCCTCCCTGTGAGCCGGTGTGTTCAACTGTTTTGTAATTGTTTTTTCCAACCTGCCCGATAAACCACGAATATCCCTGCATTGGTTTATTTTTTCCCTTCCAGTTTTCTGGAGTCCATGCAGTTTTAGAAAACTCAACTGTTTTGCAATCCAGGAACAAGCACTTTCGAATAGCATCTGCATATTTTGCCAATTCTTCTACCGAACTCCAGACACCACCATTTCCTGCGGCTGCAAATGTTGGGTATTCACCATAATCATATTCTTCAAATAATCCATTCACAATTCGATAGCCATGTGCCACTTTTTTATCTGGCGAACTTCCATCTGTTATCCGTGACTGCTTCATTCCGGACGGTTTGAAAATATGATTGTCAATAAATTTCTGCCATTTTAATTTGAATACTTTTTCAATGATCAGGGCTAAACCGTTAAATGATGGATTTGAATATTTGTTTAAGCTTCCTGGCTCAAATTCAAGTGTATCCGTTTTTTTTAATGGTGCGAAATTCTCTTCATCTTTTGCTGTAAGATAGAAGGTGGGATCCTTGCTTACGTTTCTGCTGTCAGGCAAACCCGATGTATGGGTCATGAGGTGTTTGATCTTCACCTTTCCAGCTATGTCTTTATTCCGGAAATCGGGAAAATATTTACTGATCGGATCTTCTATTGATAATTGACCCCAGTTTTGCAAGATGAGGATACCATAGGAAACAAACGTTTTTGAAATAGAGCCTGTGTTCGATATTGTTTTTTCCGTGAATTTTTCTTTTGTCTTCAGATCTGCAAGACCAAATGATTGCTGGTACAAAACTTCACCATTTTTCCTGATCAATACACTACCACCAGGCTGACCTGATTGGAAGATGGTATCGAAAGCTGCATTGAGTTGTGTAGTTAATTTCTGCTTGTCCTGGGCAGTGACTGTTTTGGCGATGAAAAGTAAAAGGATGCCCGTATATGTATAAATCTTCACTTGGTTTTTATTGTAATTTAACTATTACATTCAAGATTGCACTCTTCCAGAATTTTGTAATGATAAATGCAATCAGAATTCTCTAACGGATATGTCGGCTCCAGCCGTGTGGGAATTGTGTGTTACGCCCGCACTTGTATCTCGTGAAACAAATATGATGTAATATGATTTATACTTATTCGTATCATTCATTGATCTGTGGATACTTGAAGCAATTGATTTGAATTCGTTAACGCTCAGATCAATTTCTTTTGCTTGTAATTTTTGACTATTGATAAATAATACTGTCAGTGAAGAATCAATAGCATCGTCTTCTTCCCAATTCTCATATTCGACATTTTCAGCTTGGTAAACAGTTTTAAGACTATCTATCGTTTGTCCATTGTC
>CAZCKF010000025.1:0-10264 GCA_964499155.1 uncultured Chitinophagaceae bacterium | reverse complement strand
TTATATGCCGGAAATAAAGAAGCAACATTTTCTTCTTTATTCTTCCTTTCACCATTTGATGAACAAAAAGTCAGTGATAAACAAATTATTAAACCATACACTGAAATAAATTTTGTCATATTATAAACTGCATGTTTCGCCTCTTAAACAGGAAAAATATCTATAATTTCTTAAAAGCGAAAAGAATCGAAAGTTAAATGTCCTATATCCTATATCCAATATCCAATATCCAATATCCAATGTCCAATGCTTCGTAGCAGCATTCTGTATACCTAATAGGCCTTTCGCTTCGATATGCCACATCGTACATCGTACATCGTATATCGTACATCAAAACCCTGCTTGCTTCGGATTCCTGTCCGTTCTGCCATCATCATACCGGCCTTCGAGGGCAACGACTCGATTGTTTTCTACGATAAACTTTACTCTGAAGTAAGGAGCATCTTCGAGTTCAAACAGATCTTTTTCAAGTGGGATCAGTCTTCCTTTTGGATTAGTGCCGCGTTGATACATCAATGTTCCGTTTTCGAATGTTATGACGCGTGGTCCATATGTGCCTGCATAACTGCGCATGGTTGCATCATCGATTACAACTGGTTTTGATTTTGCTGTAAGTGAAACGAGTTTCCATTCGTAAAACGCTTTTTTATCTGCAGGAGATTTTGCCATTAATTTTTTAAAAGCTTCCTGTTGTGCTGTATTCAAAGCATCAGATGCATTCGTTGAAATATCTGGTGAAACACCCGTTCCTTCCCAGTTTGTTTTTGTAATGGGATTGATTGCGCGGCCTGTTGGAACCCAAACTGTAAATCGTTCGGTTGCCACTCTTGTTCCACCAGGATGTGCGCCACCACCCGTAGTTTCTCCAACAATGGTAGCACGTTTGAGGTTTTTTAAATTGTAAGTAAATTCTTCCGCAGCAGAAAAAGTACGATTACTGGTTAAAACATACACATCAATATCGGGTCTTCTTTTTCCACTTACGTGCGGAAGCGTCCATGTTTGTGTATGTCGGTCGGCTGGCCTGTAATAGAAATTATTCAGGTGTACAGATTCACTGCCGAAAAGGTAACTGGAAATAAGTTGTATCATGGAAGGACTGCCACCGCCATTTTTTCTTAAATCAATAATGAGTGCATCTGCATTGCTTAAGAAATTCATAGCTGCTACCGCAGTTTCGCCTCCAAACCTCGCATCAACAAATCCGCGCAGATCGAGGTAACCAATATTTCCATCAAGAATTTTCACTTCATTAAAACCAAAATTTCCTTTTCTCATTTCATCCAGCCATGCCTGTGGAATTTCCTCATCATCACTTTGCGTACGGCCACGCATTTCTTTTACAAATTCAGGATTAAAACCAACACGGAGGTGTTTGTCCTTGCTGATTGACTGAAGATCACTGGTGAGTTTATCCGCAAACTCGGCTGGATTTGTAATGTTTGCATAATTGCCTTTTTTAAAATTCGCAATTATCAGATCGTTCATCTTCTTCGCTGTCTCCGGGAAAATATAATTATCATTCAACAGTTTGGCAATAGAATCAATTACCTGCTGTTGTTCTGATTTGGTAACTGGATTTGGACCTGATTGCGCGATGCTGCTGGAATGTATGAATATGAGTAGAATAATGATCTGGAATAATCTGAGTATAGGCTTCATAAAACAGTTTTATAGGTGCTAATTAAATGATTTAACTGATTGGTCGTCGTTAATTATTGCAAATTGGGTTCTTATCTGCTTAAAATAATACAAATGGCCTTCCGGGTATGCAAATGGGTTGCTGAACAGATGAATGGGAGAGGTAAATAAATGATAAGAAGAACCTCAGTTCCTTTTACAGGTTTACTCTTTTTAATAATTCATGGTAACGTGAGGTATTTCCTTCATTAAAAAAAGATCGTTCAACTTTCATATAGATCAAAATACCATACCTGTCATTTACAAGTTGTTCAAGTATTCGCAAAGATTCTTCCGATTGACCAAGCGCACTTTTGATGATAACAGCGGCATACAATTTATCGTTATTTACCGGCTGTGTTTCAAGTTCTTTCAGTAGTTCTTTTGCTTTGTCGATTTTACCCATGCGTGCATATAAATTACCCAGCAAGCCAACAATTACATGTCTGCGTCCGGACAGATCTATTGCTTTTAATAGGGTTTCAAGTGCTTTATCATACTCTTTCATTTTTCCATAAGTCATTCCAAGTGTGAAATAAGCTTCAGCGTAAGCCGGTTCCATTTCGATGGTCTTCTTTGCCTGTGCAATGGCTTTATCATTTTCATTCCGGAAATGATAAATGCGTGCAAGCCCGTTATTTACATTTGGTGAAAGAGGATCTAATTCCCAGGCTTTGTTGATTTCGCGCAATGCTTCGTCGAGCCGGGTCTGGCAGGCGAGAAAAAGTGCATACCATTCATGCGCTGTTGCGAACCCGGGTTTAAGATCTATTGCACGTTTCAATTCTTTTTCCGCCTCTGTCCAGTTCCAGTCAATCCTGAAATGCATATATCCAAGTGCAGCATGCGCTTCAGCAAGTGTTGGATCTAATTCTAGCGCTTTCATTACTGCATCCTTTGCTTTTTTCTCTGCAATATTTCTTGGCAGATCGCCATATCCTGCAACACCTGTAAGCGTATAAGCATAAGCAAGAGATGCATATGGAAGTGCGAATGATGGATCCTGCGAAATTGCTTTTTCAAAATGTGCGATGGAAGATTGAACTCCGGCAGGTGTCCGCTGATTCAAAAAATGTTTACCAAGTAAATATTCCTCCAAAGCAACCATATCAGAGGTATTGTTCTTTTCCAGTTGCTCTTTCTCAGTTGAAAGCATTCGCACTTTCAATTTATTTACCACATCTTTCGCAATCTCACTTTGAATGCGGAAAATATCTTTCAATTCCCGGTCATATTCCATCGACCACATATGTTCCTGTGTATTTACATCAACCAGTTTCACCGTAATTCGAGCTTTATTTTGATTTCTTCTCACACTTCCTTCCAGGATACTTCCCACCATCAACTCATTGCCGATCTGTGAAATACTTTTATCTGTGGATTTGTATTTCATTACAGAAGTTCTTGCAATTACATTTAATCCGCCAATTTTTGAAAGACTTGATATCAACTCTTCTGTCATACCATCTGCAAAATATTCATCCGTAGAATCATTGCTGATATTAGAAAGAGGCAGAACAGCCAGTCGCATATTTGTAATGGCTGCATTCGCGGTGTTTTGTTTTGAATTAATAATAAAAAACAGGACAACTGCAATTATGGTTGCTAAACCAACTACAATGGGTAGAACCTTATATTTTGATTTTTCATTCGCACGAGAGCGGGATTTTTTGATCTTTGATTGAATCTGCAACCATGGTAATGCGATACAGTAAATATCCATGGGCATCGAAATGTTTTTCAATTTCTCTTCTCCCAGTTTGATCACATCATAGGGAACCTTGTTTCTTATTTGTCTCGCCACGTCTTCAGAAATGCAAATTCCTCCTGGCTGAGCAAGGGGTTCCAGCCGGGCTGCAATATTCACTCCATCTCCATGTACAGGTTTATCAATGTAAACGACATCACCAATATGAAGTCCAATGCGCAGCCTAATTTGTCTTTCAGGTTCAACAGTTTCATTTCTTTCGTGTAACGCTGCCTGTATTTCAATTGCGCATTGGGTGGCTTCTACTGCACTGTTGAATTCAACAAAAAATGAATCACCGGCTGTTTCGATCTCACGTCCCTCATGTTTGTCAAAAAATGGTCGAACAAGGGATCTGTGTTCGGTAAGCAATTGCAAGGCAAGTGACTCATTTTTCTGAGTGAGTGCACTATAACCAACCATGTCAGTAAACATTATGGCAGCCAGACGGCGCATAGTTTCGGTTTATTCAGCAATTAAGATAACAAGTTTCATTGTTTTGGTTCATTTTGTATTTAACAGACACTCAACCCGGGTGTTAACTTCGACAAATGCAAACCTTGTTTCCATTGGAAAATCAATGGCCTGATGGTTTTAGTTACCAGGAAAATTTTATTTCAGTTGAAGAAGAAAATATCCTGCTTGAGGTCATTCAACAACAGCAACTGGATACTTTTATATTCCAGGGTTTCGAAGCAAAAAGAAAGTTTGCCAGTTTTGGTTTTGATTACAGTTTTGATAAACGCGCACTTTCAAAAGGGAAGGAAATACCGCCTGGTTTCAACTTCCTCATTGATAAGGTGGGTAAATACGTGGATCGTAAGCCAAAGGAATTTGCAGAATTGCTGATCCTGGAATATCCCGCTGGTGCTGTGATCAACTGGCACCGTGATGCACCACCATTTGATATCATAATCGGTATTTCGTTAATGACAGATGTCGTTTTTAAATTACGGCCGTATGATAAATCGAAACAGGGTCGGGGTTCAATTATGTCAATTCCTGTACGTCGTCGATCCTTATATATTATGCAGGGTGCGGCGAGAAGTGAATGGGAACATAGTACGGCACCGGTGAAAGAGAAAAGGTATTCAGTTACCCTTAGAACATTAAGAGCAACTTAATGTCGGAATGTTATAATTCGAAAAGGGAGTTTAAAAAATTCAACTACCACAAATCAGCCATCAACTTTCATTAATAAAATACAGTTTATTGTCCTCTACCTTGTAGATCATTGGAGCAATGGTAATATTTGGATACCTCAGCCTCAGTCTTTTTGTTTCACTTAAAATAAAATCGGGAGCGCTTCCAATTTCAAACATGGGAGCAAAATGTAAAAAATGATCTTCGGCTGCTTCTTTCTGCCATCCTGCCGTTTGAACAAGTCCATTGATAAACTCTTCTTTCCTGGAAATAAGATTTACCATGCCACATTGGGTATGGCCGATCAATGCGATGCAAGTCACTTTTCCCACAGCGATTGCAAAAGAAACTTTGAATTCACTGTAACGTAAGTTGGCACCACCTGTTCTAATAATGAAAGCAAAATTGTCGGGTATATGCAATTGTTTCCTGTTGTCCATGCACATGCCCACCAGTACCTGCGCGCGATCAAATTGATCGTGTTTTCTGTCAAGGTTGTGGTACTCCAGTAACAAACTGATTGGTGTATTGCGGTATTCAGGAGGAATGTCGTCGTATTTTTCAACTGGCAGAAGTCTATGCATTTTGAAAGAAAAATAATTAGATGTGCTGCAAATATATGCCTCACTCAATGCATGTTGCCAATTTGCAGCAAACTGCTTTCATATCCACCTTCTCACCTTATGCCTGTATTCCCTGTATTCATCTCCAAAATCCCTCGAAAGCCTCGGTTCTTCATGCAGCCAGATAAATAAATTGAAGGCGACGAATACTATGATTGCATATATCCATAAAGCAGTGGATTGAAAGATTATAGATTCGCCAATGAGCATGATCATCGCGCCAACATACATTGGGTTTCTTGAATATTTATACATCCCGGAAATCACAAGTTTGGTGGTAGGATCGAGTGGTGACAGTGTTCCTTTGCCTTTTATCGCGAGCCGAAATATGCAAATCAATAAGATCACAAGACCTATGATAAATAAAATAATTCCTGCAATGTGATATATTGAAATGTCAACGGGAAAACTGGCGCCTGTTTGATTGATAATGAAGTATGGAAAAAGAATTGTAACCAGTCCGGGTTGCAGTATGGTGAAAAACAAATTGCGGAGAAAGAGAGACATAACAATTCTTTCAATTGTGACTGGGAATTACTTTCGGAGGGTCTTTGGGTTTTTTGATCTTGACGAACATGGTTCCAACCAGGAATACAAACAGTACAACAAGAAATACACGAATCAATGTGCTGTTCTCCTGTGCCCTACGACCACTAAATTTTTCAAGTTCCAGCAGGGTTAACAATTGCCCTTCCAATACCTGTTCATCATAATAATACAGGTAAAGTTTCAGCCCAGGTTTTGCTTTTTTAATCCTCCGGATACGTTCAACAGGAATGGAAAGTGCGCGTGAATCATCAGCATTGTGAAAATTCCATGTTTGTAAAACACTGCCGGAACTGTCTGCAAGTTTTACCTGTTTTTCGCTTGTGCCTTTAGCACAATGAACATAAAAGACCTGGATCGTATCGCGCCTGTTGGAACTGTCGAGAATGATTTTGTTATTGATGGAAGAGTTGAAAAATGGTTCTGCTACTTCAAATATTTTTTTGTTGCTGAGGTATATCCGGTAATAATCTACAGTATCCGCAAAAGAGTTATAGGACGCGAATACAAACAATAGGGAAACAAATATCTTAATTTTCGTTGTCATTATTTTTATAAGTATCGCTCCTGTCTTCAATATCAGGTGTAGATAAAATGCTTCCAAAGAAATTCGACAATCCATTTTTTTACCCGAACATATTCTGCACATTTAAACCCAAGGAAAATCCCGGCAATAACGAATACAATAAAAACAAAGCGCATGTGCATTGATTCAGAAATAAGCCAGCCAATAATTCCTAACACGATTACGGGAACGACAAACAACCATAGCCAAAATATTGCATTCACAAAGAACATGAACAATTTCATTAGTCAATATAACATTTCATGGTGCTATATGCAAAACAAATCACTGAACGCATACTAACTTCAACAATAATTGCATCCATGTTTAAATAAATTTGAAAATCACTATCTGCATCCTTGAAAACACTCTGGAAATATTTTAAACTGCAAAAGGGCAAGGTCTTTCTTGCATTGCTGCTGGCTGCCATTGCACAGTTGCTCAGTCTTATTGACCCCATCATATTCGGTAAGATCATTGATGATTATGCTGCAAATCCAAAAGGTCTTCCGAAAGAGGAACTTGTGGAAGGAGTTTTATTCTGGCTTGCAGTTGCAATAGGTATTGCCATTGCAGCCCGGATCGCACGAGCATTCCAGGAATATTTTACCCGCCAGGCTGTCCAGCAATTCGGCATGCAAATATTTAATGATGGACTCAAGCAAACACTCCGTTTGTCATTCCAGGAATTTGAAATGCAGAGGAGCGGTGAAACGCTTTCTATCCTGCAGAAGGTTAAAACAGATACGGAGCGATTTACGAACTCTTTTATCAACATTCTTTTTTCATCCATTGTGGGGATGGGTTTTCTTATCTGGTATTCGATCACCAAAAACTGGATGCTGGTTCCTGTTTTCGTGGTTGGGATCCTTGTGCTGGGATCTCTTACCGGTATGCTGAGTAAAAAGATCAAAACTGTACAACGCTCAATCAACCGCGAAACAAACAAAATGTCTGGTGTAATTACCGAATCTCTTCGCAATATTGAATTGGTAAAAAGTCTCGGTCTTACTTTTCCTGAGATCAGGAAACTCAGGTTGCAGACTCAGAAGATCTATGAACTTGAGATGGACAAGACGAAGAGGGTGCGTACGCTTTCTTTTTTGCAGGGAACAACACTCAATATTCTAAAGCAGTCCATTTTATTCATTTTACTCTGGCTCATTTTCAGTGATGTGCTCAGCACAGGAGAACTGATCACCATGCAATTCATTTCTACGTCGATATTTGGTCCGCTGCAAGACCTGGGTAATATTATTCTCAGCTACCGTGAGGTCGAAGCGTCGGTTAATAATTTTAACCAGCTTATGGAAAAGCTGCTGGAAAAGCGTCCAGACAACCCGATTGAAACTGGTCCATTGCAGCAAATTGAATTCAATGATGTGGTTTTTCGTCATCGAACCGGAAATACCAATGCGATTGATGGAATTTCTTTTCAGGTACAAACTGGTGGAACAATTGCTTTTGCAGGACCATCTGGATCAGGAAAATCAACATTAGTGAAATTGCTGGTAGGTTTATACCAACCTGTTTCTGGGAAGATATTATTCAATGATGTATCATCAACCGATATCCGGTATAATGAATTACGCAGGCAGATTGGTTTTGTAACACAGGATACGCAATTATTCGCAGGCACCATTCGTGAAAACATGCTTTTTGTAAAACCTGATGCAACAGACCAGGAAATAGTGGAAGCGCTTCACAAAGCAGCATGCACAGGTTTGTTATCAAGATCGGAAAAGGGAATTGATACTGTTTTAGGCGAGGGTGGAATGAAATTGTCCGGTGGTGAAAAGCAGAGAATTTCTATTGCACGTGCACTGTTACGTCATCCAAGATTATTGATCTTTGATGAAGCCACATCAGCACTCGATTCTATTACTGAGCAGGATATTACAAATACCATTCGCGACATTTCAAAAAGTCGTGATCAGGTCACAATCCTGATAGCACACAGGCTGTCGACCATTATGCATGCTGACAATATTTATGTTCTTGAAAAAGGCAAGGTTTCAGAAACCGGTTCGCACGATGAGTTGTTGCAGCAAAAGGGGTTGTATTATGCGATGTGGAGACAGCAGGTGGGAGAGAGACGATAAAATTTCAAGATTTCAAAATTTCAAGATTTCAAAATTGGCTTCGCCTCTCGCACTTCTCTATAATCAAAGTCTTCGAATATCACTGCCGACTGCCGACTACCGCTGCCGCATCAACTACCCACTTTATAATGCAATCCCACAACTCCCGATTTAAGTTCCTTCTTATCCAGGAGTTTTAAAATGGTTTTTGATTGTACATCCTTAAAAAGAGGTATTCCTTTTCCAATAAGGACGGGGTTTATGAATAAACGATAATGGGTAAATAAATTTTCTGCCATCATGGAGTGAGCTGCAGTGGGGCTGCCGAACATGACGATGTCACCACCGGGTTGATTTTTAATTGCATTTATTTTTTCTCGAATGTTGCTGCTAATTACCTCAGTGTTTTTTAATTCGGATTCTTTCAGCGTGGTAGATAAAACAATTTTATGGACATTATTGTACCATTTTGAATGATGTTTATCATGTTTGGTGGCATTGGGTTTCTGGGCTGCAGTGGGCCAATATCCTTCCATCATTTCAAAGGTTACACGACCGTACATACCTGCATCTGCTTTTTCAATAAATACTGCACCCACATCGAAAAGTTCTTCATCCACTTTGATCCAATCCATTTCACCTTTTGGTCCTGCAACAAATCCGTCGAGTGAAACGTGCATAAAGAGAGTTAAATTTCTCATGGTAATTAATTGCAGACGATTAAAGTTTCATGTGTTATTCCAGTAAATCCAAAACCTGTATACTGGTCTTCGAATGAAAAAGTACTGGCTGAACCTGCAGATGGAAAACATTGCAGTGCATAAACTTCACCGCATACCCCGATTTTATGGTTTTGATGGGTAATGCCTTCAATGCGGTAATAATATTTTTTGTATTTACTAACTACCGGAGCTGACCACCCTGCTGTTTGTGTGGTTTGAAAAACAAGATTTCCATTTTCATCATATACTTTAATACTTACTGATTGAACCCCAACCAGAATTGGTCTGAACAGATCATTCAATCCATCACCATTGGGCGTAAAAGCAGTTGCTACATGAATGGCGGCATTATCTCCTGCAGGCCGTGTCTCATTTGCAAGGTTTTCACAATGACCATTGAAATTTTCATCATCGTTTTTATCGCATGATGTTATTCCCAGGAAAACCATGGTGAAAACCAAAATAAAGAAACGGCTGAAACTAATATTTGATATCATAGATTTAATGAAGCGTCAAATGAATTTCAATAATTTTTTTTAAACTCGGAATATATCAGCGAACCATTACAGGTTAGGCTGGCAATGTGTTTGTTTCTCGACAATGGATCCAAAGGAGTCCAATGACGGATTGCCAAAATATCAGCCTGGCGCCCCACCAATGTTGATTTGAGCAGATCTATTTTCAATCCCGCATCGATTCCCCGATTGATATAATAGGAGTTTTTATCATTCTCGAGTTCAAAAACGATGTCACCTTCTCCCGCACCATTTTTTACATCCGCTATGGTCCCTTTATAATTGGAACAGTTTCCAAGGTTAGCTTCAGGCATCGGTCGCAAGGAAAGCACTACGACTGCAAGGATGACCACTACGATAAACCAGAGAATTAATTTATTGATGGACATTGCTTGTAAGATAGTAAAATAGTCAGGTTGAATCGATTGGAATAGTTGTTAAAGTGCGAAACTTGAACCCTGGTGCCACAAGCCTGAAGTCTTAAACATTTATTTGATTTTTTTCGCTGCATAAGCACATGAAAGTGCATCTTTCAGCATACCCTTCTTCACTTTGCTCAATTCAACATAAGTAGCACCTTTCAATCCCCATTTATTAGGAACCGGATAGATAATTGTTTTATCAAATGCGCAAAACACTGAT
>CAZCKF010000024.1:3049-15023 GCA_964499155.1 uncultured Chitinophagaceae bacterium | reverse complement strand
ACTTCTGCATAATGAAGAAGGTGTTCATGTTCATTGATCGCTTTTTCATCCAGGTTTTCAAATACAACGGGGAAATTGAAACCGATAAATGCTGATTCGCATGAATCACAGATTTCATTCTTGTCACCCATTGCATGAAAGTGACTAAATAGCATGCTGGATGAATTGTGCAGGTCAGAATGCACAAAATGACCATTGACCTTGAACAGGGGTGTTACACCAATTTTCACATTGGTAAATCCAAGCAAACTTTGCATGTGCTCCTGCAATTGGTGAAATACATCTGCATTGGAAAAATCATTTGACAGCAGTGTGTTTTTGATTTCCGAAATAACATGTTGTTGTGTTACATCAACCACGCGAACAATTACGAGGCCTTCGAATACAAATTGTTCAATTGGCAAAACTTTCAACAATTCAAATACTTCCAGAATATGATTTGTTCTAGGACAAATTACATTTTCAGGAATGACAGGATCTTTTCCATCCACTGTTCTTACATCTATATATCGTCCATCAATTCTGAGTTCCTGGTAATGCATCAACCCTGTTTCCGGATCTTTAAACGGATAGATTGAAGTTGCAATCTCAGGTGAATTATAACCGGCATATTTTTTCAAAATGGCGTAGTAGGCGAACAAAAGTTTTTCGCGTTGTAATTGTTCACCAATCGAGGTCTGTGGAATGCACACTTCATTTGTTTCAGGATGCAAAAACATTTGCCTGAAAAGTTTAGAAGCAAAAACAATCTTGAATTTGAAAGGAAATGAAACGCCGAACATGTTCTCGCTTTCTGATGAGGTGGGGGGAAACAGTGTGGTTAACAACATTTCCACCAATTCTGCGTGTTCTCCAAACTCTTCAGGATGATCAATAGGGAGCATCAACTCAGGAATGGATTGAAAACGCTCAAGAAGTTCTCCATATAATTTCCTCGAAGAGGGTTTCCCATCCTCGATGGTTTTCCGCAAAACAGAAAGTAAGGGCTTGAAAGACAGGCGGCTATTGATCCTGCTATCGTCAAATACATCAGCACTCATGGTTATTAATTGACAGGTGAAAGGGTGGATTTCAGGAATCGGAGGGTAAGATCAAACAGGATAGGAACGTAAAAGTAACCTTCCTGGATTAGTAATGCAATGACGAATGAATGAATGGTAGATTTTAATGGATAGAGTGAGATTTTTGATTTTGGATTTTGGATTTTGGATTTTGGATTTTGGATTTGCTTTAGGTCGAAGAGTCTTTATTATTCAGTTAAAGCTTGATATCCCAGTGCGCTTAAGCAACAGAACGTGCTATTTGGGGTTTGATTGGAAACTTTAAACTAGTACAGTTTTTTGCGACCGAGCATAAAACCCACTTTAAGCTGAAGGGAAAAATAAGAGTCATTGCTTTTGTGGTTTCCTCTCACGTCGCCAACATTGGTTTTATGGGCAGGAAACCGTTCCCTTTGTCGATCAGCAAGTTGCCTTGCAAGATTGGCATTTTCGGTAGTCAGGTATGCGTCGAATAAAGCGGGATCTATATAATTTGTACTGACATCATCAAGATAATCGGTGGTAAGGATCCGGTGTACAACCTCGAGCCGGCAATTCATTTGTGGTGAAACTTCGTATCGAAGTCCACCACCCACCGGGAGTGCGATTTGAACAAGTTTATATTGTTTCCTGTTTGGATACTCTATTGTTCCCTGTCCTTCAAGTCGAAGCGAATGCAGGTAATGCCAGCGTCCATTCAATTCTGCCTGTGGATTAAAAACAAATGCTCCAACTCCTCCAATCACATAAGGCGAAACCCGGAGAGCATAATCACGTGGTGCAAGTACCTCCAGGAAATGAAATTCTGCTGTAACCAGAGCTTCAGTAATCGAAGATTTAAAACTAAGATTGCGCCTGTATCGTCCCTCAACTGCCTGAGGGTTGTTTTTCAAAATACTATCAAACGCAGTTACATTTCCAAAACTTCCATCAAGTCTTACAGATAATGCAGGGTTGATATGTAATATTCCAAAAAAAGTATAAACAGGTTTTGTTGTCGTTAAAGTGACATCTGCTATAAATTTTTTACCCGGAACTTTTCTTCCACCTAGATCTGTCAGGCAATTCATGCCACCAAAACCAAATCCGAATTCAGTCAGAATTCTTGGTTCCTTGTATTGATCATTATAAAAATAATATTGACTATTCCCGGTGAATGAAAACTTTAGGAATAGAATCACAAAAGCAGTTCGCAACATATCCAAAAGGTTCGTTGCCGATAAAGCTAATGCTCAGGGTTCGATACTGGAAGTGTTTTTCACGTTTTTTGAGAAGTATTTACACGCCGGCCTCAGCCCACATTCATGACATCGCGGATTTCTCGCTATGCAAACATATCTCCCGTGCAGGATTAACCAGTGATGAGCTTTATGGACCAGTTCGGTTGGTGTGTATTTTAATAATTGTTTTTCTGTTGATAAAACAGTTGATGCATTTTTTGTAAGACCAATTCTCCTTGATACTCGAAAAACATGCGTATCAACAGCCATGTTGGGCTGGTCATCAATCACAGATGTAATGACGTTTGCAGTTTTTCTTCCAACACCAGGTAATTGAACCAGCTCCGAAACAGTTAATGGAATTTGTCCATTGAATTTTTCAACAACCATTTTTCCCATGCCAACAAGATGTTTGCTTTTGTTGTTGGGATATGAAATGCTTTTGATCAATTCATACACGTCTTCAATGCTTGCTTTTGCCAGCGCATATGCATCCGGATATTTTTCAAATATTGCCGGTGTAGTTTGATTCACCCTTTTATCTGTGCACTGAGCAGAAAGTATTACAGAAACAAGCAGTTGATAAGGATTATCGTAAATCAATTCAGTTTCCGGATCCGGAATTGTTTGCTGGAAATATTCGTAGACGAAGCGAAAGCGCTCCCTGGTGGTCATGGGGTAAAGTTAGAGGTTAGAGGTTCTTTAATTCGAAAGATGTCTGTGATTTGTTGATACCGAAAAGTGGTATTAAAAAAATAAAGAAAAATAATACTTTGCATTTTTCTATTACCAACTATTGCTTTATGGGACTCAATCCAAAACCGATTTGCATTGTATGTGTCGTTGCCATTCTAATTACTGCAAAATTTTTTCAATGCTCCAATGTTGCAGATACTAAATACAATGCTTATGAAGACACGACTGCGTCGGTTTACGGGCCATATCGAATAATCAAATTGCCAATTACAAAAGGAGTCAACATTTTGAATCCCATCCAGGTTGCCCTGGGTCCTGACAATAAAATTTTCGCTGCGAATGAAACAGGTGAAGTGTACATTTTGCAGGATTCAGATGGAGATAATATTGAAGATGAAGCCGTGTTGTTCTGTAACATTTCAGAGTTGGGATTGAAATCACCAACAGGTTTCACTCATCGTGGAGATACAATATATATTGGTACAGCGCAGGAAGTGAGAATTTACCTCGACCGCAACAAAGATGGGAAAGCTGACACAAGCTGGACTTTTTTCAATGACATTCCCTACAGTGAACATCCCTATGAATGGACAACCGGTTTAAGTTTTGGACCGGATGGATGGTTGTATTGTGCATTTACAACTGATTCCTGGAATGCAGGTCCATCACCCGATCCAAAAAAATATCGAGGTTCCATTATTCGCATTTCACCAGATGGTAAAAGTTCTGAAGCTGTTGCAACAGGAATTCGATCAGTGTATGGAATGGCTTTTAACCAACTGGGTGATCTTTTTTTTGCAGACAATGAAGGAGGTGGAAATACAAAGGAAGAATTGAATCACTTGGTACGCGGAGCTTTTTATGGCCACAATCCAAAAAAATACGAAAGCCCCGACTCATCTCATCCTCCTGTTCATGCATTACAAACTGAAATGGCTCCCGGAGGAATCGCTTTCAACCCTGCATCAAATGATTTTGGCGGAACTGGCGGCGATCTTTTTATAGCATTTTATGGTCCTGGTGAAAGATGGAATCGTGGTGGTGTCGGAAGAATAAAAATGCAAAAGCAGGGATATGGTTATCAATTTGAAGAATATCCTGTTGCTGACATACCAAAATTATCCGCACTTGTATTTGGAAAAGATGGTTCATTGTATGTAGCTCATCATGGCGTTTCTGATTACTGGTACAAACCCATCGAGAAAAAAACAGGTGGTTTTTATAAAATTATTTATGACCCTTCATTGAAAAACAAACCCATGGCCAAACGTGCAATCAATACTACTGATCTTTCCGCTAATTCAGTTGAAGTTGGTAAAGATCTGTACGGAACGCGCGCATGTGCAGCCTGTCACGCAACAGATGAAAGCGAAGAATTAATTGGTCCCAATCTGAATGGCATTGGCGCACGCATGTCTCGTGAAGAAATCCTGGAAGAAATTGAATTTCCATCGCGTCGCATCAAACCGAGTATGATTGCCATGCGTATTACAAAAACTGATGGAAAAGTTTTACTCGGCAGGGTTGTGAATGCTGATGAAAATAAAATTTCACTCATGCTCATCGGCAATCACATTGTAGATATTCCACGAGCAGAAATTTCGAAATCAGAAGAAGAAAAAAAATCTTTGATGTACGAAAAATTATTGAGTGGACTAAGCAAGGAAGAGGTTGCGAGTCTTGTTGACTATCTTGTCAGTTTGCGATAAAAATTATTTAACTGCCATCGCCATCAAGAACATTACCCAGGCCTCCTAGCAAACTACCTTCTTCTTTACGCTTATAAGTACCATATGCAAGTATGCGGCTCGCGAGTCGACTAATGGGCAGCGATTGGATCCATACCTTACCCGGGCCTCTCAGCGTTGCAAAGAACAAACCTTCGCCACCAAACAAAGTATTCTTAATGCCACCAACAAATTGAATATCATAATCAACTGTTGGTGCAAAGGCCACGATACAACCTGTATCTACTTTTAATAATTCACCTGGCATTAATTCTTTTTCCATCACATAGCCTCCTGCATGAACAAAGGCCATTCCATCTCCTTCCAGTTTTTGCATGATGAAACCTTCTCCGCCAAACAAACCAGTACCAAGTTTGCGCTGAAATTCAATACCCACAGAAACACCTTTTGCAGCACATAGAAAAGAATCTTTCTGACAAACCAGCTTTCCTCCCAGGCGAGCCAGGTCCATCGGTAAAACTTTTCCCGGATAGGGAGAAGCAAATGTTACAGTCTTTTTACCCTGACCAACGTTGGAATAGGTTGTCATAAACAGGCTCTCCCCGGTCAAAACCCGTTTACCTGCTGACCAAAGTTTGCCAAGAAAACCTTTCTGCTGGTTTGTTCCATCTCCAAAAATGGTTTCCATCTGGATGCCCTCATCCATCATCATGAAACTACCAGCTTCAGCAATGGCTGTTTCACCCGGATCGAGTTCAACTTCAACACACTGCATCTCCTCACCCATGATCCGGTAATCGATTTCATGGTTGGTTCTTGTGTAACTCATAAAACTGTAAAATTTTTAGCCGAAGTTAATAAGAAGGATGATTCGCTATACGGTTGTGATGAATGGTTAATCGTTAATTTGCAGATTGCCTTAAATTGTTTCTCCCAATCAAATTATTACATATGCGAAAAAGAATTCTACTGCTTGCCGCCATGGCGATCTGGATTTGCAATGCAGTATCCGGACAGGCCAGGCTCGTTGAAAAAGTGACAAGGAAGGGTGCCGAACTGGTCATCCCTTACGAAAAGTATGTTTATCCAAATGGACTTACACTCATTGTGCACGAAGATCATAGTGATCCCATCGTACACGTGGATGTAACTTATCACGTTGGTTCTGCACGTGAAGAAATCGGCAAATCCGGTTTTGCGCACTTCTTCGAACACATGATGTTCCAGGGAAGTGATAACGTGGCTGATGAACAGCATTTTAAAATTGTAACGGAATCGGGTGGTACACTAAATGGTACTACAAACCGCGACCGTACAAATTATTTCGAAACGGTTCCTTCTAACCAGCTCGAAAAAATGTTGTGGCTTGAAGCTGACCGTATGGGATTCCTGCTTGATGCAGTTACCCAGAAGAAGTATGAAATCCAGCGTTCAACAGTAAAAAATGAAAGAGGACAGAATTACGATAACCGTCCTTATGGATTGGTTTTCGAAAATGCTGCAAAAAACCTTTATCCATATGGTCATCCTTATTCATGGCTGACGATCGGGTATGTTGAAGACCTGAATCGTGTGGATGTAAATGATCTGAAGAATTTTTTCCTGCGTTGGTATGGACCAAACAATGCAACTGTAACAGTGGGTGGTGATGTAAAGCCAGCCGATGTTGTAAAGCTTGTAGATAAATATTTCGGCAGCATCCCTCGCGGACCAGAAGTGAAGGCAGTAAAAGTTGATCCTGTTGTACTTGATAAGACGAGGTATGTATCATTCACTGATAATTTTGCGCGCCTTCCAATGCTTTCAATCGTTTATCCAACTGTTCCCAATTATCATCCTGACATGGCTGCATTGCAATGCTTGGCTCAGGTTCTTGGACAGGGAAGAAATTCGATGCTTTATCAAAAGCTTGTAAAACCACAACATGCTCTGCAGGCTTCTGCAAGCAGCCAGTTGTCTGAACTAGCTGGTGAGTTTAGTTTTTCTTTTGTTCCAATGGGAGAAAAGACCCTTGGTGAAATGGAAAAACTTTTCAATGATGCACTTGCAGACTTTGAAAAACGCGGTGTTACTGAAGAAGACGTTGCAAAATTCAAAGGTTGAATTGAATCACAGCAGATCAATGGTCTTCAAAGTGTTTCGGGAAAAGTTAGCCAGTTGGCAGCATTCCAGACTTTCACAGGAAACCCGAACAAAATTTCGGACCTGTTGAAAATGTACACATCACTGACAACACAGGATGTAATGAATGCTTACAACAAATACATTAAAGGAAAGAACAAGGTTGTACTCAGTGTTCTTACAAAGAACAATGATATGACGATGGTTGCTGCTCCTGATAATTATACTATTGACAAAAGCAATTACCAGGCACCCGATTATGGATATGCTGGTTTGAAATACAATAAACCCACAGACAATTTTGTAAGAAAAAATATTCCGGGTAATGGTCCAAATCCAACAGTAAATGTTCCTGCATTCTGGAGAAAAGATCTGCCGAATGGTATTAAAATGATCGGAACAGAAAATACGGAAGTTCCAACTGTTACACTCGCGATCACTATGCCTGGTGGCCATCTTTTACAGGCAAAGGATACTTCAAAAATTGGTCTTGCAAGTTTCTTTGCAGATATGATGGGCGAAGACACAAAAAATTATACAGCAGAACAATTTGGAGTTGAATTACAGAAACTCGGAAGCTCGATCAACGTTTTCAGTGGCACAGATGGAATTACTTTCAACGTACAAACGCTGAAGAAAAATCTTGATGCAACATTGAAACTGCTTGAAGAAAGAATGTTCAATCCGAAGTTTACAGAAGATGCATTCAAGCGCAATCAGCAACAACAGTTGCAATCGTTCAAGCAAGCTAAAGCACAACCCGCATTTGTTGCGAGTGATGTTGCAGCAAAGATCACTTACGGTGCAAATCATATTCTCGGTATGAATCCTGATGGTACATCTCATACCATTTCTAATCTTACTTTAAAGGATATCGAGAATTATTATAACAACAACATGACTTCTCGCGGCACCAAGGTGGTGATCGTTGGAGACATCAAGCAGAATGAAATTCTGCCAAAGCTTGCTTTCCTGAATAAATTGCCAAACAAGAAAATCGAAATTCCAAAAGTTCCTTCTGCGCCAACTCCATCAAAGGGCCAGATCTATCTTGTTGACATTCCTAAATCAGCACAAACAGAATTCCGTGTTGGTTATGCAACAAACCTGAAATATGATGCAACAGGCGATTATTACAAAGCTGGTTTGATGAATTACGCTCTGGGTGGAGCTTTTAACAGCCGTATCAACCTCAACCTTCGTGAAGACAAGGGTTGGACATATGGTGCAAGAACAGGATTCAGCGGAGATGAGTACAGTGGTGATTTTGAATTCAGTTCAGGTATTCGTGCTGATGCAACTGACAGCGCACTAACAGAGGTGATCCGTGAAATAAAAGATTATGCAAGCAATGGAATGACAGATGAAGAATTCCATTTCATGAAAGCTGCGATTGGCCAGCGTGATGCAAGAAGCTATGAAACTGGTCCACAAAAAGCACAATTCATCGGAAGAATTCTGGATTACAACCTGCCTGCAAATTATATCCAGCAGCAGAATGCAATCCTGAAAAAAATTACGAAAGAAGAATTGAATGCTATCGCTAAGAAATATGTGAACGCAGAAAAGATCAACATGATATTGGTTGGTGACAAGCAAAAGATCCTTCCAGGATTGACAAAGCTTGGATACCCGATCGTTGAATTGGATGTGGATGGAAAACCTGTAGAGAAGAAGGGATTCTAATTTGAAGAGGTTGCTGAAGTTTCAGGCTTCAGGCCTCAAGGCAAGCTCCGAAATTTGTTTCGAAGCTCAGTTGAACATTGAACATCGAATATTGAATATTTTGAAGCCTCACCAAAGAAAGCCCGCCGTGTTCCGGCGGGCTTTCTTTTTATTATAAAATTTATCTCCCGACAATAAAAATCTTCAACCCATTAATGACTGGTACTCGTAGCTATTATCAGACTCGAAGCCCTCGCAACTCGAAGCTCAAAGCTCCCAGCCAGTTTTAGACCCTTCTTGTCGCAAGTTTCCTCCGTGGATCATCAATCATCAACCCATTCCAAACTCTCTTCCCCTGCAATCTCCTTCCCAAATACATGATACCAACGAAGATGAAGAACAAGGGTCCGAGAAATCCGAGGAGAGCAATGAATTTAGTCCCATAGAATTTTTCCATTGGTCGGCGCAATCTCTCAGAGATGAGATACATGCTCGGCACCATTACGAGAGTTAAGAAAAATGCGAAGATCAATCCGAATATGATCGTCCAGCTCAAAGGTCCCCAGAACACAACGCTGTCACCACCAAAGAAAAGATTCGGCTCTAAACGCTGGAACAATCCAACAAAATCAATATTCAATCCAACAGCAAGTGGTAACAAGCCTAGCATTGTTGCAAGTGCTGTCAGCATAACCGGGATGATCCGGATCCTTCCTGCCTGAATGCTTGCTTCACGCGTGCGCAAACCTCTTCCACGTAATTCATCAGTGAATTCAATCAACAGGATACCGTTTTTCACCACGATACCTGCAAGACCAACAACACCAACGCCCATCATGATAGTCGCAATCGTCATCCCTGTAATTGCATAACCGAGAATAACGCCAATAATGGAGAAGAATATTTCGGTTAGTACGATGAATGGTTTACTCATCGAATTGAATTGCATCACGAGAATGAGAAATATTAATAAAAGTGCAATGATCAGCGATTGACCAAGGAATGTCATCGTCTCCTGCTGCTGCTCACTCACTCCACTTTGCCGGACAGTGACGTCAGGAGGAATTTCATATTTGGATTTGAAGTCGTCAATTTTCAACGCAAGTTCTGCGTTGATCTGTTCAACCTTTGTTTCATCGAGAACATTCGATTGCAATTGAATGGTCCGCTTCATGTTTTTCCTGCGTATTCCACCTGAAGTATTTGTATAATCAACGCTCGCAATCGCATTCAATGGAATTTGTTTGATGGCCATTGTATTGAAATCGCGGAAGGTGATTCTCATGTTCATCAGGTCAGTGATATTATTGCGAACAAGATCACTGTATCGTAACTGTATCTTGTATTCATCTTCTGCTTCTTTGAGTTTGCTGATCTCTTTGCCAAAAACTGCAGTCCTGATTTCCATTCCCACCTGTCCTGTGCTGATCCCCTCAATCATTGCTTTCTCACGATCAACGGTCACGGAAATTTCCGGATTGTTTACGTCCACATCCATGCTCAATCCTTCAATACCCTCAACCCTGTTGGTGTCAATGAAATTTCTAAGATCTGTGGCCACTTTTGAAATTGATTGAAAATTGTCACCAATGATCTCAACATTCACTGGCGCTTCAGTTGGAGGACCAGCATCCTCCTGCCCAACAGTTATTTCCGCTCCCGGAATTCCCTGTACAGCTTCACGCGTTGCAGCGAGATATGGTTTGGTGCTCTTTCCATGTCTTTTTTCAAATTCAACAAATGACACCTGTACGCGACCAAGATTTGGTTGTACACTCCTGTTGTTATCACGCGGATTATTCGCACTAACCGCAACATTGGCTATAATGCTTTCAACTATCGATCCTGGCTGACCAGGATTTTCTTTTTCCAAAACCTTATACACTCTTTGTTCCAGAACACGCGTAATGGAATCAGTGTACTTGATATCGGTTCCAACAGGCATTTTCAAATACACATAAATTAAATGCGGATCTCCTGATGGGAAAAATGTTTGACCATTTCCACGCGCCATCAACAAACCAATAGATACAGGGAACAATACAAACAATGAAACCAACAACCAAACAGGTCTTCTGCCACGCAATGCCCATCTTAATAATGACTCATAACGATTCATGAGAGATGGCAACAGGCGATGTTGGAAAGTATAGATGATGTCGCGAAGGACAAATACATTCAATATCGCGAGAAGGGAAAGGAGGATGAGGAAGTTTCCAAAACCAGGCCATCCCATTAAATGAAATAACAGACCCATAATGATGAATCCCCAGAACCACCACTGCCTGAACAATCGGCGTTTTGGCATTTCATGTTCCTTACCTTCCGGTTTCATGAAACTCACTGCAAAAACAGGGTTGAAAATAAATGCAACGATCAGTGAGGCTGCGAGTGTAAGAATGAGCATTACAGGCAGGTAGATCATAAATTTTCCGATCAGACCTTTCCACAACAATAAAGGAAAGAATGGAGCAAGTGTTGTTAGCGTACCAGCAAGAACCGGGATCCACACCTCTCCTGCCGCGATCTTCGCGGCTGGAACAATAGGCACCTTACCATTATTATATATACGATGCGTGTTTTCAATTACAACGATCGCGTCATCCACGATAATCCCGAGTCCAAATAATAATGCAAAGAGGACGATGAAATTTAAAGTGATCGGTGAACCAACCAAAGCATCTCCAACAGGCAAGAACAAAAATGCAACGAACACACTGAGGGGTACACTCAAGGCCACGAAGAATGCATTGGTAACGCCCATAAAGAACATCAAAACAAGCAATACGAGAATAAAACCAATAATAATTGTATTTACCAGTTCAGTGAATGATGTTTTTGTTTGTTTGCTCTGGTCACCTGTAAATTCTACACGGAGATCCGGAGGCAAATCTTGCGACACACGCATTTCAGCAACAATGGCTTTTACTTTATCGGCAGCATCGATCAGGTTTTCACCTGAACGCTTAACGATGTTCAGCGTAATTACATTTTTTCCATCCAGACGCGCATAACTTTCTTTATCCTTTACTGTATCCTTTACTTCTGCGATATCACGCAAATAGATTGGAGCGCCTTCAATATTCTTCACCACGATATTCTGCATATCGAGTGAAGAAGTGAATTGTCCTTTTACGCGAAGTGTCCGACTCATCGTACCCACATCGATCGTACCGCCACTGATGTCATTGTTTTCTCGTGCAATGGCATTTTCAATATCCATGAATGACACACGCGATACCTGCATTTTATAGGGGTCCACATTTACCTGGATCTCACGCTCTGGTGCACCCACGATATCTGCGCGCGTGATCTCTTTCAGTTCTTCGATGCGGTCCTGCATTTTATCTGCGAACTGCTTCAGCTTAACTGCATCATAGTCTCCACTGATATTTACGTACATGATCGGCATTTCACTGAATGCGAATTCCTGTACATCTGGTTCGGATGTAAGATCAGTGGGCAGATCTGTTCTCGCCTTATCAACAGCATCCTTTACTTTCTGCTTAGCTATTTCCACCTTCACATCCGTATCAAATTCAAC
>CAZCKF010000024.1:0-3039 GCA_964499155.1 uncultured Chitinophagaceae bacterium | reverse complement strand
GATCATAGAAAAATCCTGTTGAGATATGGAATTCACCTTGATCACCTTCGCACCGCTGATCGATTTGATCTGCTTTTCAATCGGACGTGTTACCAGGTTTTCAATATCTGTTGGTGAATTACCAACGTAAACAGTAGCAACAGAAATGGTGGGAACAACGATATCTGGAAATTGTTCTTTAGGAAGTGTATTGAATTTATTCAAACCATAAAGCGTGATCAAAATGGCGAGAATATAGATTACCGTGGTATTATCAACCGACCAGCTTGTGGGTTTAAATTCTTTGAACTTTTTTGTAACTCCTTTAATAACTTCTCTCATAAAATCGCTAATTGTCTGTGATGGCTATAAGTGCTAATGATGAATTAGCGTTTAAGCTTTAAGTGTCGTTGTTACCACCTGCCCTTCGTACAAATTCAAATAACCTTCGGTGATAAGCTGGTCGCCGTCCTTTAGTCCTGCCTTTATTTCAACCATACCATTGTATGTTTCACCTATGTGAACCTGCCTTTTTCGAGCAACCAGCTTATCTCCGCTTTTTTCCATTATGTATACGTACCTGCCTTTTTCATCTGTTTGTACCGTGTTAACGGGTACAACGATTACGTTCGCAGCTTTATAGTCTAAAATTTTCATTGTCGCTATCAGGTTTGGTTTTAATGCAGCATCAGCTTTTATGCTTGCTTCTGCTTTAAAACCTCTTGAATTTGGATCAATGGATTGACTCACGCGTGTAATGGACGAATTGATCACACGCCCGAGATCAGGAACTACGATCTGTACTGTTGATCCCCTTCTTACTCTCGCGATATAAGTTTCAGGAATGTCCGTCACCATTTTTAAAGAACCAGTATTCACGATCTTGATCCCCTGCATTGGATTTCCGGTAAATGTTTCACCAGGGTGAATATTCACTTCATCTGCAATGCCGCTTACTTCTGCAGTCACTTGCGTAAGTCTCCACGTTTCTCTGGCAGTTGCAATTTGTTTTTGCAAAGCATCCACATTATTCTTTGCAGTGATGTATTGTACTTCAGTTCCAATTCCCTGCTTCCACAAATTTTCCTGTCGCTGGTAAATATTACGCGCATACTGAAGCTGTGTTTCGAGTGCACTGATGCCCTGCAGTTGAACTGCATCATCGAGTTTCAGGAGTAATTGTCCTTTGCGCACAAAATCTCCTTCTTTCACATAAACTGCTTTTACCAGGCCTGGTCCACCACGTGGAGCTGCATAAGAAATGTTTTCAGCTTCGATCTTACCCTGCAGTTCGATGTAATGAGCAAAATCCTGAACGGTGAGTGGTGTAACATTTACAAGCCTTGCACGACTTGCGATTGCAGACGGATCAGCGCGCGCTATCTCAGCTTCAAGACTGTCGATCCTTGATGCAATGGATTTTTGATCCTTTCTCAATTTCTCAAGCTCAACTTTTTTTTCTGTGATCTCCACCTTTACGTCTTTGGGTGAATCACCGCATGATGCGAGGGCGATACCGAGAACGAGTACCAGCCAGGTATTCTTTTGCATATCTGTTTTTTTAATCGAATTCATTATTCAAGTTTTCCAAGTGAACGCTGGTAGCTGATCTTGGCAATGATCGCATTGTACAGCGCAGTGAAATAATTTGATTGTGCAAGTTGCATATCTGCATCCGCCTGCAATACTTCGAAACTGCTGCCGAGTCCTTCCTGGAATTTGAGTTTGGTAGTATTAAATACCCGCTCCGCCAGTTCCATATTTTTTTCTGATATATCCAGGTTGGTAAGTGAGGTTGTCAGGCTTTCACGCGTTACCACCTGTTCGAAATCGATACCCTGTTTCAGGTTTTCGATCGTGTTGTCAAGTTTTTCAAGTTGAAACTGTGCCTGTCTCACCTTATATCGTCGTTGTCCCCCATCGAAAATGGGAACGTTCACATTGATCCCGATGAATGCACTTTCAATCCATGATGTGCTTTTGTGTGTAAAAAATTTCGGACCCTGCGCATTCATTGAATAATTCCCGATCGCTGAAACAGTGGGGATATTGCCAAGCTGATTTCTCTTCACATCCAATTCACCAAGCTTTCTTACAAATCCGAGTGTCCGTATTTCAGGCCGGTTTTCATATGCGAAACTGTTATCGAGAATATTGTTCTTTACCGATTCAGGAGTCAGTGTTTCTTTCAAAACAACGGTATCTGTTTGAGGAACACCAATTGCGAATTTCAAAGCGGCATAAGCAACTTTTACAAATGATGCAACCGTATTGCGGCTCGTCCGAAGGTTGTTTAGCTGAACAGTTACTTTATCCAGGTCCAGTCTTTCTGCAAATCCGTTCTTAAACATAATCGAATCATCACGGTATAATTTTTCTAGGCGTTCAATTCCTTCATCCATGTAATACAATTGCTTTTCAGCGATCAGTATTGCGTAATATCTTTTGTAAGCAGAATCTTTAATTTTTTCTTTTGATTGCTCAATCAGCGCCGCATTATAATCAAGTGCAGTTTGTCTTGCCTGCAGACCAACAAATACATCTGGTTGAAACAACAATTGCTGGATGGTTACGCCGAGGCTCATATTCCATGGCTGCTGAAAACTCACTTCCCGCACAACAGGATCCGGAACTTTTGTAATGGGGCCACCTGAACCAGTAACACCTTCTTCTTTTAATATGGAATACACGGCAGTTGATGTTCCATCAGGAAAGAGTACAGCAGGCAGTTTCAGGTAATGATTTGCCTGCATATTTCCTGTGATTTGCGGGTAAGCCTGGCCCAGAATCTCGCGGTTCTTTGCTTCCTGTATTTTATAGTCGATCTGTGCATTTTTTATTTCTGTCACATTTTTAAATGCAAGATCAACTGCCTCTTTCACGGTCAATTCATGTTTTTGTTGCGCGGTTGCAACCAGCGGCAGCATCAACAAAAGACCCAGCAATTTTTTAATGGCCATTGGATACTTTTTTAAGTCGTTGTTGTTTGTATTTCTGTATCAGTTTCAATCCCTTCGTAGTAACAATACCAAAAAGGAAATGTTCAAGCAGCTCCTGTTC
>CAZCKF010000023.1:4582-15128 GCA_964499155.1 uncultured Chitinophagaceae bacterium | reverse complement strand
GCAATGGTTTTCCCTGTTCCAGAAAAATTGTTTCAATTGGCTTCGATCCCTTTTCAGTAAAAATTTCGAAGGCTGCATCATTAAAAATGTTGCAATTCTGGTATATCTCAAGAAATGATGCCCCCTTGTGTTTGTGTGCACGCAACAACATAGCCTGCAAATGTTTTGGATCTCTATCCATGCTTCTCGCAACAAACGTGCTGTCAGCGCCAAGTGCAAGTGCAAGGGGATTAAATGGATGGTCAATACTTCCGTAAGGAGTTGATTTAGTTACTTTATTTTCTTCTGATGTGGGTGAATACTGACCTTTTGTTAAACCATAAATCTGGTTATTAAAAAGGAGAATGTTTACATCAAAATTTCTTCTTAGTAAATGTATCATATGTCCCCCGCCAATGCTGAGCCCGTCTCCGTCACCCGTAACAATCCAAACGCTCAGCTCGGGTCGTGTTGCCTTTAATCCACTTGCCACGGCAGTTGCTCTTCCATGGATCGAGTGCATCCCATATGTATTCATGTAATAAGGAAACCTGCTCGAACAACCTATGCCTGAAATAATTACAATATTTTCCCGCTCTATGCCAAGCGTGGGCATCACCTTCTGGACCTGTGCCAGTATCGAATAGTCTCCACAACCCGGACACCAGCGCACTTCTTGATCAGTGGCAAAATCCTTTGGAGTTAATGGAGCGGCGGTTGTTGTGGACATAAGCAAATTTAAGACTCAAGACTCAAGAAACAAGATTCAAGACTCAAGGGGAAGATAAAAGGAAAGAACTGTAAAGGATTAAGTTATGGAGCAATCCTTTTCAGTTGAACGTTTTTCCGTGCTGTAGATAGACTTTTACCAATAATGGTAATTAACTGACTTGTTTCTGTCAGCGCTATCCTCTGTTTTTGAAATATCTGCCCAGTTTTTGGCATATAGAATTTTTAAGGCTGTTCTACACTCTTTAAGTTCTTTAAGAACGATAGAAAGCTTGTGAATAAAATCAGCTGAAGACTCAGCAGCCTGTGATTCACTATAATTAAAGGCGGGTGATAGCCCTGATCTTGTAAGTTGACCTGACAAATATTCACCTGCTTTCGTGCGAGGGATTGTTTCTGCTACATCAAGTATCAAAACTGCATATCGGATTAACCTTTCTTCCAGATCATATATCTTCTCTGCCATTCAATAAAAATATTGACAGTTTACTTGCACGGTATGAATGTTTCAACAGAATTTAATCGTTTTTTTCTTACTTACAACAGTAAAAAAGCGACCTCTTTAATTTTCCTTCCTTCCTTAAATCAGTTATCCTTCTTTACTTCACTTGAGTCTTGAATCTTGTTTCTTGAGTCTCGAATCTTTTACGGGGCATTCCCACAAAATGGTATTGACATCCTCCTTCCAATTTCCTACTTTACTAGAAACCATTTTTTATGTGGGAATTTCTAAGCTCCGATAAGGCACCATGGATTATTGCAATCCTGGCTTCAGCAATTGGTGGATTGTGGGCATTGCACAAGTGGAGGATTGAAAAAAAGCTGGAGAAGTTTAATAAGATAAATGTTGATCTGTTTAACAAAGATGATAAACAGGTTGTGCTGGCGGCTGTGTCAACACTTGGCATTTTTAAAAAAAGCAGGAGTTATGAAACACATGTAACAGATGTTTTACTGAGCAGGTTGTACACCGAACTTGATTATGACGTAACGAATGCAATTGCAAAGACGCTGATACAGGATAGTAATCAGGGCGAACTGATCATGATTGCCAATGGAATTTCTGATATCAACCGAAATTTTTTTACCCAGCATTTTGCGCTCAAGCAAAGAATTGAAGATTTGAATAAAGAGTTAAAAAAAGATCCACCCGATCCTGATATGGATGCAGCACAAATTGCACAGTTAACCAAAGAGAAAAAAGAATTGCTAAACAGACACCGTGTTTTACTATGGCACAAACAAGTTACTGCTGATGCGTATGCGTCAACAATGAGAAAGGCTTATCTCGAAAAAAGAAAAAAAGAGATCAGGATGTATTTGTATCAGAATGATTTCAATTACGCATACTGGGCACAATTCAAGGCCACAGATTGTGAGATTTCGCGGAGCGCATTGAGTTCTAGCACGCTAGTTGATTTAACCTTTTGCAATGTCGACATTTTCCAAACTTATTTTGACTATGCAGCATTTCACCGATGCAAAATTGAAAATGGTGTGATCAGGGAATCCTCTTTTAAGGGATGCAACTTCACTGATACCATTTTTAAAAACATCGATTTCGATTCAACAGATTTTTACGGTTGCCAGTTTGTAAACACGAAATTTATTGATTGCAAAAATTTATTGAGTGCTGATTTTGAGGGCAGTCAGGCCGATGCATCCACCGTGTTACCTGCAAACGTATATCTGAAAACTAAGACGGATATTGAAACAGAGAAGATTAAAACGAGTGGAGAGCTTACAATCAAGGAAGCGCTGTAATCATGTACGATATACGATGTACGATGTGCTTTTTTCAAAGAAACGGGTTTTTATCTTTAAAGAAGAAATTTAGATCAGCATGAGTGAGAAAGAAGGTCAACATGAACTTTGAAAATGGGGTATTGAATATTGAACATTTCCAACTTTTCTCAGCCGTGTGCTCCTTGATGATTTTAAACTTCTCACTTCACTTGAGAGTTGAATCTTGAATCTTGTGTCTCGAGTCTTCCCTGGTGATTTTATCTGCATCCAACTCAACTTACAAAATCCGCCATCCGCATCTCTTTCTCCGCATTTTCAAACACGCGCTTTTTCTTGCTCTCATACCACCACTTGGGAGCAGTTTTTTTCATGAGCGTATCAATGTTGCGCATGCCAATGATATTCCAGGCGCCCTTGAGTTTTCCTGTGAGCGTTGGTTGCATAGCACGCAGGCTCATTGCAAATCCGCTGTCGAGGTATTCCATGTGATGCCAATATCCGGCGGGCATGAACAGAGTATCACCATGATCAAGTGTCACTTCATATCCTTTCGCAAGTTTGAGTGCAGGGTATTTTGAATAGTCGGGCGTTCCATTTCCATGGTAGTAATTGGAGAAATCGGCAAGCGACAAAACTTCGTATGGCTTGCGGTAAAGTTTATGTTGTTCTGTGTAGGGAAATAATAAAACTTTCTTCCTGCCGGCAAACTGAGTATGCATGATGTGAGACATGTCGATATCAAAATGCATATGTGTAATAGAAGTGGCGCCGCCGACAAAAAGCATCGGGAATTTTTTTACATAACCTTTCATCAGGTGTTCTGGCCATGTAAAATCTTCTGCGAGCTGCGGGGCATGATCAAAAATGTTGAATAAAAATATTCTCCATGCAGCAGGGCCCTGGCTCACCATATCGATGTACTGACCAAAAGTTGTATAGTCATCCGCCGTATTGATCGGTGTATAAGCATCACTTTTAATGTTGTTGTAGATGCCCACTCTTTTATGCCCGACAAGTTTTTTAAAATAATCCCAATTCCATTTTTTATAAGCTGGCCAGTGTTTGGCAAGATCTTTAATCACCACTGGTTTACATGGCTCATAATAATCCCGCTGGAATGCAACAGGATCTATGTCTTGCAGTACAGGAACTGGTTGAAGATGCATGGCTTGCAATTTGTACAAAAATATACGAACAAACCAATTACCTAATCAACAGAAATCCTAAACTTATCTAAGGTCAATTATTCTTTCAACACCCCAAACATTCGAGCCTGAACAGGACCTCTTTCAAATGGTACTCCTCCTCCGCAAGGACCAATGAATCCTCTGAACTCTCCTTCATCGGCAGGCACAGCCCGGAAGCCATCAAGTAATCGCACATACGATCCGCCCTTATAATAAACTTTAGAACCAGTTCCATAATGTGTTGCAGTTGAAATAACCGAACTGGAAGCCTGAAAATAATACGGACGATTATAGGAAGTGTTGGTCGTGTTGAGTGTTATGCTTGATGCGCAATTGCTATACACTGAAGTTTCCCAAATGCCGCGACCGTATGTGCCCGCACGTAACATATCAGTTCCTTCATGAATTTCAAGATCGGTTACTTCCACAACTGGTAAGCCATTACTGAAAGGAATCCAATCACCTAAATTATTATCGCGGTAGAAAACTCCAATGTCTGTTCCGATATACAACGCATCATCAGGGCTTCCATTATTATCATCGTACACAATGCAGTTGATCGGAACATTCGGTAAAGTACCAGTAATATTCGTCCAGGTTGACCCTCCGTTACTTGAGAAAAAAACTTTTCGTGTATCATCATATCCTCCGTAAGTCAGCCATAGTTCATTAAAATTATCTGGATTGAATGCTACATCGGTTACAGGTGCTCCACTGTTTACCCGGCTTAACACTGTGGTCCAGGTATCTCCATTGTCAGTACTTCGTTTTACAAGTGATTCATCAGGACTTTCGAAATAGCGGTTGTCTCCTGCGATAATATGATCCTTATTATTTGGATTTACTTTAAGAAATGTTCTGCCGCTCCAGCCTTCAGAAGAAAATATTACTGCACCTGCAACGGTTGCTCTTACGATTGGACGATATCCAATCAGATAACTTATAGTACTTCCCGGTATATCTGCTATAGGTGTTACCCAGGGATTATCAATGTTCTGCCCAAGCGATGTTGCTACTAAATTTGAATCGCAAAAAACAGTGAAATCAGTTCCTGAATTTGTTGAACGGTAGAATTTTCCATTTTGTATACCTGCCATATATATTGATGCACCATCCTGATCAATCACATTATCCATTCCATCAGAGCCCAGTATCTGGGTAAAAGCTGAACTGCCACTGCTAGATCTCCTGTTTGTACCATTATCCTGTGTTCCACCTATGATAATGTTTTCAGTACCGTTCACCTGATTTCTGTTAATTGAAATTTTATAATATTGTGTCACGCCTAAATTATTATTAAGCGATAACCAGTTATTTCCATTATCCGTACTGTAATAAACTCCACCATCACCACACATAAAAACTTTCGAATTATCAAGTGGATGATATGCGAGATCGTGAATGTCGTCGTGATAATAGCTTGTTATGCCAACATAATTATCCTGGTAGGCAAATGAAGTTCCGCCTGTAGTACTTGTCCAAAGCCTGATTCCTCCTGTCATTACAATGTTTGCATTCGTATTTGACGCGGTTACACAATGATCATAACCATTTTGATGATCTGAATCCAGTCCCAAATTATCCCGGCCGAGAATGTTAGGTGTATTTGTTCTAAGTGTAAAAGATGTGCCGCTATTTGTTGATCTGAAGAATCCGCGAAACTGTCCAACTCCATTTGCTGCACCTATATGCCAGTAAACAAAACGCCTGTCAGCTTCCGTAACTGCTATTGCACTTCGCGCACCTGTGCGCGATTCGATCAAAGTAAATGTTGCACCCCGGTCCACTGATCTGTAAAATTGTGCATTTGCGCCAGATCTGCCTGCGGCATAAACTGTATCGCGATCAGCAGGATTATGCTCTAAATCATAAAACCTGATCGTGTTATGTTGTTGTGTCCAGTTTCCTCCTCCATTCGTTGTTCTCCAGATTCCTTCGCTTGTTGCCGCAATTAAAATTTCCGGATTATCCGGATCCATTACCAGGTCATATGCGCTGATTGCATCTGTTTCGCCAAAGCGCAAACCAGTATACCACCAAGTAAATCCTCCATCATAAGTTTTTAAAACACCAGTTGAAAACTTTGCATAACCAAATTGTCCTGCCGCACCACTAAAATTCGCATCGCCGTCCCCGGTTAACAAATAGATGATCTGTGGATTCTGATGATTTACTGCAATACCACTCAAACTCATGTTTGGAATTCCATCTGAATACGGAAACCAGCTTGCTCCGCCGTTTGTTGTCGCCCACATCCCGCCTGTGGCAGTTGCCACATACATTGTATTTGCATTTGTCGGATGAAAAGCAATACGGTTCACGCGACCAATTCCCTGGTTACTTGCACTAACAGACGTAGGGCCCATATGTTGCCATCCCCCGGTATTAGCATCTGTACGTGCGCTCACCAGGTCTCTTCGAACACTGCTGCTCATGTAAGCTTTCTCATTTCTTGCAGCAACGTTTGTAATTTTTCCTCCTGGTGCAAGTCTTGTTGATGTGTACCATTCCCACCTTTTGAATTGCTTGTATTCCCTGTTCTTTCCATTTATTCTGAAGTATTCTTCAAATTCTTTACGAACAGTAGCGAAATCTCTTCCTGTCTGCCCATGTAATTGCATGAGAGATAAAGACAGGACAATGACAATGAAATGTTTCATATTCCAGTTAGTTTATGTCTCTATCTTTTTACGGCCACTTTCAGTTCATCAATCTGTTTTTGCTGATCAATAATATAGAGCGTCAATTCTTCAATTTTTTCGAGAAGTTTTCGCTGCATTTCAGCAACTGCCTGGCCAGTTTGTTCCATTTCGATAGCAGATGGAATTCCGGGTAAATGTTTTTTTGCACGAATAAAATTTTCAACCTCCTGCAGCGGCCTAAGTTTATATTTTTCATCAAAGACATAATCTGGCCATCCGCTGCTTTGAAGCCGTACATATACTTCTTCACAGATCATTTTACCAGCAACATTTAATTTATAGCCTGTTGCCACAGTAGATGTGCCAATACTCATATTGCCACCGGCATCAACAAAAATTCTGTCGCCTCCGTTATTGCGGATAATAAATTTTCCGGCTGAATTGCCACTGTTGGTTCCAATTCTTACATTGTCACCTGACAATTGAAAAAATCCTGTATTCGTCCCGGTACTTTGTAACTGTATAGTTGCACCAGTATTATCAATTACAAGGTCACCATCCAGATTAATATTGCCTGCAGCATTTAATGTTGAGTTAGCGTTTATTACTCCGTGTACTGTGAAATTGTCTGAAATAGTTCCATTGTTGCTTACAAATAAAGATCCTGAAGTGGTTAGCCCTCCTACACCATGAACCTGTCCTTGCGCAACAACATTATTATTGGCTTGAATATAATTTGCCTCAACATTACCCGTCGATAATACATTTCCATTGACATGCAATCTCTCTGAGGGTGAAAGAGTATTCACTCCGACATTACCATCAGTGGTTATAACCATATCTGCATCTCCGAAAATTGCCTGTGAAACAGAAAATGCAATTCCATCCGGGTGCAGTATCTGGTCAATAAATTCAATTTTTCCTCGAGCAATGTTCGCTTGTGACATGAATCTTATACCTGCTTTTCGGATGGTGAACAGATCCTGTGAAGGAGGAACAGTCATTTCAATAACAGGCGAATAAAAATCGGAGGTATCGGTCATGATCATATTCCCACTGAATATTTTAAAATCACCGTTATTTAATTCAAGTTTCTCTGTTGGATTATTTGTACCAATACCCACATTACCCGTATTGGAATTATAGATATGTGTACCATTCACTAACCATGGCCCTGTTGCTCCCCCACTTCCGAGCTGCACCCATCCACTGCCATTGTAAACCTGCAATGATGCAGTGGTGGTTTCATAAACCACAAGTCCTGCAGCAGGAGTTACAATTGCATTTTTTTGGGCAGTAGTCATTCGTGGCAGTAGAAATCCTTTCGTAGTGCTTTTTACATCAAGGATTGCACTAGAATGAGGAAGCGTGCCGTCTGTATTTACTCCCACGCTTTGAGCGTAACAAAGGCTGCTGATCAACAAAAAGCTGAATGCACTGAAAATCTTTTTCATTTTTTCTCATTTGTAGTTAAGAGGTTGCTGCTTTAATTCGGCAGCAGTCAGGTTATCAATTGAATGATTTTTGGATGTTCTTCCATAGCAGCTTTTCTTTTCACTTGCAAAGCGATCATTGAATGTTCAGCAAGTGAAAACAAATGCTGTTGTTTATTGGGCAGGTATACGAATTGGAGCCATTCGAAAAAATCAACCGGGGTCAGTTTGAAGGATTCAAATTCATAAATCCAGTCAGGGGGTGATTTTTTCCACCTTCCTGCACTTCTCAATTCTTCAGTCAATTCAACAATTTTCTGTTCAAGCAGGCCATTCATTTCAACTAAAGTAGACGGCCCTTGCTGTTCAGATTATCGGTAACTATCTTATGGCTGCAATGGGTAAGGCAGGGTGTTGTTTGATGAGGTAACGGTATTAGGCCTGGTTTTCAGGTAACGATTTAGGCAACGGTTGGAATGCCTGATGCAAAGGTGTCACCCACACCCCGCGGTTTTTTTACATTTGACAACTATACAAGTGCTGAACGGACGTACATATCAAATTCTTTTTCTATTCTTAATTCTTGCAACTGGAAGTGTGTCAGCACAGGAACTTCTGTTTCGACATCTCGGATTAAAAGAAGGATTAACAATTGCGAATTCAGGTCACGGAAAAATCGACCGGGATGGCAATTTCTGGATCGGGACAGATGATGGATTATTTTATTTTGATGGTTATACAGTACGGCCTTATTTTAAAGAAACCACACCTGCATTAGCATCCAATCATATTGGTTTCATTTATACTGATCGAGATAACAATACATGGGTGTGTTCAAACCAGGGTTTGACTTTATTCAGCGACAATGGGAATGTGTCGCTTGTGAAGTTTCATGATTCAATCCAGGCAATCGATATCAATTATTGTTTTGAAGTAAATGGGCTGGGCATGATCGCGTCGGCTGCAAAAATAAGCTTCCTGAAATCGGAAAATTCTGAAAAATGGCAACGTTATGATTTTCTTACTCAACTCATCAATGGAGAAATTATAGCAGATCTTAGTGTATTTCAGCAAGACAAATACTTAATTACAACAACAACAGGTCGCGTGTTGCTCGTCGATTTTAAAAATAAAAAGGTAATAACTGATGTAAAAATTCCAGGGGCATTTACCAGTACTGCATACAAAAACTCAACAATTGCAATTGGAAAGCAGGGTGAATTTGAAATGGAGATCATTGATCCGGTGACGACAAAAATAATCCGATCATTTAAAAATCCTGCCGACCGGTATGGTGATATAATTAACTCGGGCATTGTTAAGTTACGCATGGCTACCGATGGTAAAATTTATATTACTACAAGATTTGATGGACTGGTAGTATATGATGAAAAAAATGGTTTTTACCGATATCGTCACGATCCTGTAAATGACCATACCATTAACTCAAACATTGTGAGGTGGATTGATGCTGACGAAGTGGGAAATCTTCTTGTTACAACTTCAACCGGTGTGAATTATACAAATGTAAAATATCCGACAGTTCAGCATGTCCGATCATTTCGTGATAAGACCGGGCGAATTATCGACGAATCTGCTTATGCTTCGATATTTGATAAAAAAGGATCTTACTGGGTAACCACTGCCAATTTTTTAATCAGATTCGATCCGAAAAAAAATGAATCTGAGTTTATTTCAACAGGGTTAAATAAAAATGAAGCTGCCTGGAATGATATAGGATTGGCTTCTGACAGTGAAGGACGAATTTGGGTGGGAAGGGGTAAAGAACTTTTAGCCGTAAAAAATAGTGTGGTACAAAAACGAATTCCTATGAACGCCGGTCGATATAGCTACAGGCGCGTTCGTGTGATGCGGCGAAGTGGAGATGAAATTTTCATAGGCACGGATGTTGGATTATTCAGATTAAATACAAAAACCAATAAAACGGATACTTTCCATACTTCCCAACCAGAGATTCTCAGAAAGAGGATAGTTGATATTATGGTTGACGGAAATTATATCTGGCTGGCAGTATCACCATCAGGTGCATTATACAAATATGATCTAACTACAGGGGATATCAGTAAATATGGAATTGAAGAAGGTTTGTTTTCAAAACGAGTCTACACGCTTGCAAAGGATCGTATGGGAAATATCTACGTCGGTTCCCATGAAGGGCTTTCGATTCTTGCTGCTGATGGTAAAATAAAAAACTATAGTAAAAATAATGGGCTGAAAAGTACACGGGTTGAGAATGTAATTCTCGATGACAATGGATTTATATGGTTTTCAAATAATCACAATAACATCATTCGATTTGACCCGGCTACACAAACAATGATGTATCTCGACGAGCATAATGGATTAAGTGATGTTGGATTTTCAATTGCCAGTGTAAGCAAAGGTTTGAATGGGGAATTAATATTTGGAACACCCAAAGGAATTCTTGTGATTGATCCTTCTAAAATGCAACCAGTGAACACACCACTTTCACTGCGATTGCTGGTAACCAAAGAGGACGGATACACTACAGTGAGGCATGATACTTCCTTCGCACTGGATTATAATCATGGAAGAATTAATATTAAGATCAGCGGTTCAGATATATATAAAAATAGAAACCTGCTTTACCGCTACCGAATGAACGGATTTGATACCGCATGGATCGGACCAACACTCAGCAGGGATATCAGCTATAATCTAGGACCCGGTAATTATCATTTTGAAGCACAGGCGTCTTACAACGGCCTCGAGTGGGTGACATCAATTCCGGTAACATTCAGTATACGTAAACCTTTTTGGCAAACATGGGCGTTCATCATTGGGGCTA
>CAZCKF010000023.1:4030-4565 GCA_964499155.1 uncultured Chitinophagaceae bacterium | reverse complement strand
TTAATTTTCCGGAAGAGAATTCAGGTTATTAAACGACAGGTGATGATTCAGCGACAAATGACCGAGCTCGAATCAAAAGCCTTACGTGCACAGATTAATCCTCATTTTATTTTCAACAGCCTGAATGCAATACAGGAATGTGTTGTTCTTGGAAAAGTGGATGCAGCGTATGAATACCTCTCCAATTTTTCCAAGCTGCTGCGTATGGTATTAGATAATTCCGACAGGAATTTCATTTCGCTTGCAAATGAAATTGAAACAATTAAACTCTACCTGTCCCTGGAAGCATTACGCTTCAGGCATTCATTTAAATATCATATTCAAATCGATGAAGAGATCGATCCCGATGAATTGTATGTACCGTCGCAAGCTTGCTGGCGAGATGGGCTTTCAGGATCTTCGAGAGCTTGGCGCCATCGCGCTGGTCGAGGGCTTTTAGGATTGCCTCATGCTCTTCCACGGCCTTCGCCCAACGTTCCGGCGACATGTTGGCGACATAGCGTGCCGACAGGAGACGGCCGGACAGGCCGCGATA
>CAZCKF010000023.1:0-4020 GCA_964499155.1 uncultured Chitinophagaceae bacterium | reverse complement strand
ATCTGGCATGGTTTGATCAATAAGGAAGGAGATAAAGAACTGCTGATCAAATTCAGCCTCGATGATGATAAGTTATCCTGCATTGTTGAAGACAATGGAATTGGTAGAGAAAAAGCAGCGGAAATACGTGAGCGAAAAATTGGTGTGAGTCAGTTTGCTTCAAAAGGAACAATGTTATCAAAGCAGCGCATCATGCTGTTAAACCAACAGTTTCCAAATGTTGCCAGTATTGGCACTACAGATTTAATAAATGTCGAAGGTCAGTCAAAGGGCACGAGGGTAGTCATCACATTACCATCTACAATCACAGATTCAAAACTAACAGAATGATTAAGATCATGATCATCGACGATGAACAGGCTGCATGCAGCATTATGAAAGTTCTGATTGAAAAGCATGTTCCTGGTGAAAAAGAAATCCGGTTGCACACTTCACCTGTTTCAGCTTTGCAGGATCTTCCTGTATTCAAGCCTTCGCTGGTCATGCTGGATATTGAAATGCCCGAGATGACTGGATTTGATTTTTTGAATCGTGCCGGTGGATGGAATTTTGACGTGGTTTTTACAACCGCATATGACCGGTATGCAATCAAAGCGATTCGTTTTAGTGCATTAGATTATTTGATAAAACCTGTAGATATTCCCGAATTACAAAATGCAATCAACCGACATATCGTTCGTCGGGATTTTAAAAATAATGACAGGCAGGAGCTTGTAGATAACCTGTTGTATAATTTAAAACAAAAAGATCATCAGCAATTCAAGCTTGCACTTTCCACTTCAGAAGGCATTTTTCTTTTTGAGCTGAGGGATATTATTATGCTTGAAGGAAATAATAACTACACTAAATTTTTCTTTGCACATCAAAAGCCTCTCATCGTTGCAAAAACTTTAAAAGAATATGAGGACATGTTGCAGCCGCAACAATTCGCCCGGGTACACAAGTCCTATCTCATTAATAAAAATCACGTGCAAAAAGTGGATCGTGAAGGAATGATACAGCTTTCCAATCAAATGTCTGTTCCTGTGTCGAGGAGAAAGAGGAGCGATGTGTTTAAAATGTTTGCGAATGCGGTGGACTAGAGGAATTTCAAGATTTCAAAATTTCAAGATTTCAAGATTGGCTCCGTAACAGAGTTTGTGATAAAAATAGCTTAGGAACTTTGTTTAATTAATCAAATTCTACCGATGCATCTGCAACAAATCTGAAAGTCCGGCGGTGAAAGGTGCAGATCCCATGTGTTTCGATCGCATGGCGATGTTCAGGAGTAGCATAACCTTTATTCTGTGCCCAATTATAGTGTGGATACCTTTTGTGTAGTTTCTTCATAAAATCATCGCGGTAAGTTTTGGCAAGAATACTCGCTGCAGCAATTGATGCATAGGTTGCATCTCCATCAACAACACATTCGTGCTTGATCCTCCTGAATTTTTTGAAGCGGTTCCCGTCGATCAGTAATAATTCTGGTTGGACTCGTAATTTTTTTATTGCTAGGTGCATTCCTTTAAACGATGCCCACAGAATATTAATCTTATCTATTTCTTTGTGAGTTACACTTGCAACTGCCCAGGAAATTGCTTTTTCTTCTATAATCGGTCTTAATTCGTACCTGTGTTCTTCAAGTACCTGCTTGGAATCATTTAGCAGCGGATGATAGAAATCTTTTGGAAGAATTACCGCAGCTGCGAATACCGGACCTGCAAGGCATCCGCGTCCAGCTTCATCGCATCCGGCTTCTACGAGGGTATTATGAAAATAAGGTTGCAGCAAGTGGAACAAAGAAATGAGAATTTCTGTTCCTGTGTCGAGGAGAAAGAGGAGCGATGTGTTTAAAATGTTTGCGAATGCGGTGGACTAGAGGAATTTCAAGATTTCAAAATTTCAAGATTTCAAGATTGGCTCCGTAACAGAGTTTGTGATAAAAATAGCTTAGGAACTTTGTTTAATTAATCAAATTCTACCGATGCATCTGCAACAAATCTGAAAGTCCGGCGGTGAAAGGTGCAGATCCCATGTGTTTCGATCGCATGGCGATGTTCAGGAGTAGCATAACCTTTATTCTGTGCCCAATTATAGTGTGGATACCTTTTGTGTAGTTTCTTCATAAAATCATCGCGGTAAGTTTTGGCAAGAATACTCGCTGCAGCAATTGATGCATAGGTTGCATCTCCATCAACAACACATTCGTGCTTGATCCTCCTGAATTTTTTGAAGCGGTTCCCGTCGATCAGTAATAATTCTGGTTGGACTCGTAATTTTTTTATTGCTAGGTGCATTCCTTTAAACGATGCCCACAGAATATTAATCTTATCTATTTCTTTGTGAGTTACACTTGCAACTGCCCAGGAAATTGCTTTTTCTTCTATAATCGGTCTTAATTCGTACCTGTGTTCTTCAAGTACCTGCTTGGAATCATTTAGCAGCGGATGATAGAAATCTTTTGGAAGAATTACCGCAGCTGCGAATACCGGACCTGCAAGGCATCCGCGTCCAGCTTCATCGCATCCGGCTTCTACGAGGGTATTATGAAAATAAGGTTGCAGCAAGTGGAACAAAGAAATGAGAATTTCTGTTGCGCTCCATGGATGTGGAAAAAAAGTCTTCACGCAAAGACGCAAAGTGAGCAAAGGCACAAAAGGCAGAATCTAATGTCGGCAGATATTCTTCGAGGCGACGATAAAACTAAAGAACTAACTCCTATTCATTATGAACTTTTCAATTTAATAACAGCTTCCCCCGTTGAGTATTTTACCTTTTCAACTTTACTTGAATCTCGAATCTGGAATATTGAGTCTTGAATCTTCTGCATGTATTTTTGCGTCTTCGAAGAGATGATAAAAACTAAAGAACTAACTCCTATTCATTATGAACTTTTCAATTTAATAACAGCTTCCCCCGTTGAGTATTTTACCTTTTCAACTTTACTTGAATCTCGAATCTGGAATATTGAGTCTTGAATCTTCTGCATGTATTTTTGCATCTTCGAAGAGATGATAAAAACTAACGAACTGAACTCTTATTCAACATGAACATTTCAATTTAATTACATCTTCCCCGTTGAGTATTTTAGCTTTTTAACTTTCCTTGAATCTCGAATCTGGAATATTGAGTCTTGAATCTTCTGCATGTATTTTTGCATCTTGTACAAGGAACAAAATGATCGCCAGGTCGCCACATGGATCTTCGCCGGGGTTGGCATGCTTATCATCATGGTCGCACTCGGAGGGATTACTCGCCTGACTGGTTCCGGTCTTTCAATTACCGAATGGGATGTCGTTACCGGAACAATTCCACCATTGAATAATGAAAAATGGCTGGAAGAATTTTCGAAATACAAATCAACACCGCAGTATTCGTTATTGAATTTTGATTTTACACTACAGGATTTCAAATTCATTTTTTTCTGGGAATGGCTGCACAGGTTTTGGGGTCGACTGATCGGTATTGTCTTCGCGATTCCATTTGTCATTTTTTTGATTCAGAAAAAATTCCGGAGAGAAATGGTCGCCCCGCTTATTATCCTGTTTCTGCTTGGTGCTTTGCAGGGGGTGATTGGTTGGATCATGGTGAAAAGTGGATTGACAGGTGATGCGATTTATGTTGCACCCACAAGACTAGCCTTGCATTTTTTCATGGCCATGATACTGGTTGGTTATGCATTTTGGTTTGGGTTAAAATTGTCAGTACGCACCGATCAAAAAATAATAGCACCAGGACTTCGTTCACTGTTGATCGCAATCCTGGTATTGCTCGGCGTCCAATTTGTTTTTGGTGCATTAATGGCCGGGCACAAGGCCGCACCCTACGCACCCACATGGCCTGATATCAATGGCGCTTATTTTCCCTCGCAAATGTTCAGCAATCGTGCCTATAGCCTCATTGATAGTCCCATCACCATTCATTTCATTCATCGAAACCTTGCTTACATCATTACATTGATGGTAATCATTTGGTCGATAAGGGCAAGTAAATTGAAAGCATCGCCTTTTTTTAATAAGGTAAAATGGATACCTCTTTTAT